>DASWTZ010000096.1:0-5070 GCA_036401875.1 Gallionella sp. | reverse complement strand
CGACCCGATGATAGGTGTGGACAGGGTGGCGGCGTTCAAGCAGGAGATGGAAGCAGCGGGTGCCGATTTCAGGGTGGTGACCTATCCGGGCGCCAAACACGCCTTCACCAACCCGGCTGCGGACGAACTGGGCCGCAAATTCAAGCTGCCGCTGGCCTACAATGCTGAGGCGGACAAAGATTCCTGGCAGCAGGCGATGGTGTTCCTGAAAGAGAGTTTTGCTGCTCGGTAGCCGGAAATAAAAACGCCCCGTCCGGGGCGTTTTTTATCGCGTGCAGAGGCTTACGGTCAGGGCTTGTCGCCGGCGCCGGATTGCTGCTGCTCGGTGTAGAGCACCGCTGCCTTGACCCGGGACGACAAGTTGAGCTTGGTCAGGATATGGCGGACATGCTGTTTCACGGTGTCGTAGCTGATCGACAGGGTCTGCGCGATGGCCTTGTTGCTGTCACCGCGGGAGAGCAGTTGCAGGATTTCGCGTTCGCGGTCGGTGAGCAACTTGAGCGAGTTTTTTGCCTCATCTTCCGGCTGCTCACCGCGCAGCATCTGGATCATCTTGATGGTCATCGTCGGCGCGACTACCAGTTCGCCTGCTGCTACCCTGCGTATTGCATCGACCACTTCTTCCGGCGCCATGTCCTTGAGCAGATAACCGCGCACGCCGGCGCGTATCGCGTTGGACAGGTCGGTTTCGGAGTCGCTCATTGTCAGCATGACGGCCGGCGTCTTGCATCCTTCCTTGCGTATCTGTTCGAGCATGGTGATGCCGTCCATCGGTTTCATGCGCAGGTCCATGATCAGCAGATCGGGCTTTTCGTTCAACAAATCCCGCAGGCCTTCGATCGTTCCTGTCGTGCCTGCCACGGTGATTCCATAGCACCCGGACAGCAGTTCGCACAAACCGCTTCTGCACAGGTTCTGGTCGTCAACCAGGACAACTTTCAATTGCTCACTCATGCATTTTTCTCCAATCGGTTCCCGGTTCGGGAAAGAATAATTGCACCTGGGTGCCAAACCCCGGTGAGCTGTCCACCTTGATCTCGCCTCCGATGCGTTGCGCGCGTTCGCGCATGATCATCATGCCATAGTGCCCCTCGACCGGGGTGAAGGTGCAGCCGCCGCTGCCGTTGTCCTTGATGGTGAAGATGTAGTAATGGTTCGAGTAGTCCACAATCAGGCGGGCATGACTGGCCTCGGAGTGTGTGGCGATGTTCGCCAGCGCTTCCTGCACGATATGGAGCGCCTGAATCTCATGTTCCAGCGGCAGCTCCAGATGGGGCACGCGATTGATGTATTCGAGTTCGATGTCGTTGCGTTGCGAAAACTGCTCGGTCAGGGTCTGCAGCGCGTGGAGCAGGCCGGCCGGGTCCATGCCGCAACGGAAATCCGTGATCAGTTCGCGTACGTTTTTCTGGCTGAGCTCGAGCGCCTCCTCGATGTCGTGTGAGTATTTCGCGGACATGACCTCGTTGCCGGTACGCAGGGATTCCCGGAGCAGGCTGGTGCGCATCCGCGCGTAGACCAGCTTGTGCGCAAGCGAGTCATGGATCTCGTTCGCAATCGCCTGCCTTTCAGCCATCAGATCGACGCGCTTTGTGCTGAAGTTCAACCTGTTTCGTTCGATGATGGCGCCGATCAGGCGGGCGAATGATCGGACGGTGTCTATGGTCTTCTCGTCGGATCGCAGGGTGTCGTTGAAAAATAGCGTGAGTACGCCCAGAGACTTCTGCGGGGTATCCTCATTGGCAAGCTGTGCAACGATGATCGACTTGAACTGGCAGTTGTCGTTGTGGCAATCGAGTCTTGAGTCGCAGGTGCTCAGGTCGGCTGCGTAGATTCCCTTGCCAATCGATGTTTTTTGGCAGGATTCGCAGGGGAGGTCAAACAGGCTTACTGATTCGTGCAGTTCGGGAAGCAGGCCAACGGAGCACAGCGGTTGTGGAGGCTGATTGTGTAACGGACGTATCCTGATGATTGATGCATCCGGATGGATGACTACAGTGAGGGTCCTCAGCAATTCCTCCAGCAGCGGCTTGATATCGCTGACCTGCGATGAGGCGGGTGTCTGGCCTGTGTGCGCCTCGATTCCCCCTTTTCTGGGCGGAACAAAGCGGGATTTTTGCGCCCACGAGAAATCTGCCGCCGGTTTGATTGCAGTTACTTTATGTTTGCCCATAAGTCCTTGAAACCTGCCAAATTCTGCTGAACCAAATCCTGCTGAATAGAGTTGATAAATCAATTTATAAGCATATGATGAATTTCTGTGTTCATCAACAAAATCTAATCAAGACTGAAGGGGAGTATACCCCTCATTCGGGTTATATGGGGGCTGACCCGTACTGGTTATAGGAGGCTGATACAATCCATATGCACGGGGACGATAAGGATGGCCGTAAAAACGTCAAAAACGCAACAAAACCAATTGGCTAAACCGCCGTCTGCGTCGATTGCAGAGGAAAAACGGCAATGCAGGCTGTAATCCGCGCCCGGCTGGACTGTGGGTAGTGTCAGGGGCTATCATCGCACCAAGCCGACACGGCTAGACTGGTTCAGGAGCACACCATGCAACACCTCACACCCAAGCAGGCTTTTGATTTTCTGGCGGCCAATCCCGAGGCCGTATTTGTCGATGTGCGCAGCGAGATGGAGCACATGTTCGTCGGTCATCCGAAGGGGTCTATCCTGATTCCCTGGATAGACGGACCGGAATGGGACATCAATCCCGATTTCGTCTCGCACGTGAAGAAGGCAGCCAGCGCGAACCGCCCGGTCGTGCTGATCTGCCGCTCGGGCCGCCGCTCCATCGATGCCGGCATGGCGCTGGAGAAAGCCGGGCTCACCGAGGTATACAACGTGCTGCACGGTTTCGAGGGCGAACTCGACGACCAGCACCACCGCAACTCGCACAACGGCTGGCGTTTCGACGGCCTGCCTTGGGCGCAGACCTGATCTTCATACCGCAAGCCACTCCGGCGCAGCCGGGCAATCCCCTTGAAAGTCTATTACACCCCGTGAATTTCCGGCAAGCGGCTCAGGCTGCCGCTGCGTATTGGGGTGTTGGCGAAGGCGCTGCCGTGGTGCGGTCGAACAGACCTGAAAGCACATTCCCGGTACGCTGGTCAGGACGCAACGCAAAGGCGTCGAAGCCGGCCTGGTGCTGGTAAGCCGAATCATCGCGCGGCACATGACCGATCGCTCGCAGCTCCCCACTGTACCCGTGACGCCTGCGCAGCGTACGCGCCTTCGCGTAGCCCAGTCCGTCATTGTGCCTGTCGAACCTGATGGCGATCACCGTGAAGTCGTCGATGTCGCGCGCGATCTCCTCGATGCCATCTTCAGCGGCCAGCCAGACGCCGAGCGGCCAGCCGTGTTCGTATTCGCGGTGTATCAGCTCGGTGCGGCGTGCGCGCCAGACCGGGAGCGGCACCAGCACCGGTCCCACCGGCAGCCGTACGCTTTGCGGGGTTTCGCCTTCCGCGAGGGTCAGGGTCTTCCATTCGTCGGATACGATGTTGCCATTCTTGATCAGCCTGGTCATGGTTACCTTCCTTTCTGTAGTTTCGACAAGGCCGGATGAATGTATATCGCCAGCCGATGGAACGCAGTCTAGGAAGGTTTGATATTCTCGTGAAATACTTTGTTGTTAGTATTAAATAACCGGTAGGAATAAGCTGGGGACCCCACATCCGGGAGAGCGGGTGAAGCGCAGGCTATAGCGGCTTGCTGACCTTCATGATGCCCTGATCCTCTTCGCTGACCCTGATCGTAAAGCCGAGTCTGGTCATCAGCTTGAGCATCTTGTGGTTGCTGCTCAGCACCTCGCCCTCGATGACCGACAACCCCATGTCACGGGCCGCCTCCATCAGCGCGACCATCAGTTTCTGCCCCAGCCCCTTGCCTTGCATGCTGTCCGCCACGACCAGCGCGAATTCGCAGGAGTCGCCATCCGGGTTGATGGCATAGCGTGCGACTCCATACTCGATTTCCTGTCCCTGTCCCTGTCCCTGCCCCTGTCCGGCTGCCGTGGCGATCAGCGCCATTTCGCGGCTGTAATCGAGCTGGGTCAGGCGTACCAACATGGTCTCGGTCAGCTCGTGCATGCTGTTCATGAACCGGAAATATTTAGACTCATCTGACAGGTTGTGCACGAATTGCTTCTCGATATCGGCATCCTCGGGACGGATCGGGCGTATCGTCAGTTCGGTGCCGTCGGCGAGCTGCCACTGGCTGGTCAGGTGGGCGGGGTAGGGGTAGATCGCCATGTGTGCGTAGCGGTCCGGACTGGGCTGGCGGTATTCGACGATGATGCGCGCATCGGCGGCCAGCGCGCCATTCTCGTCGAGGATCAGCGGATTGATGTCCATTTCCTTGAGCAGCGGCAGCTCGCACACCATCTCCGAAATCCGCAGCAGCACGTCCTCCAGCGCTTCGATACTGGCTGGCGGCATGTTACGGAAGGGGCCCAGCATCCTCGCGATGCGCGTATTCTGGATCAGGTCCTTCACTAGGAAGCTGTTGAGCGGCGGAAGCGTGATCGCACGATCTCCCATGATTTCGACGGCAATACCGCCCGCGCCGAATGTGATCACCGGACCGAACACCGGGTCGCTGGTCACGCCAATCATCAACTCGCGGCCGTTCGGCTTGACCGCCATCGGTTCGATCGAGATGCCATCCGCCTTCGCATTGGGACGGTTGCGGTGTAGGTTGTCGAGGATGTGCTGGTAGGCCGCACGTACCTCATGACCGTTGTTCAAGTTGAGCAGCACGCCGCCCGCGTCGCTCTTGTGCGTGATGTCGGGGGAATTGATCTTCATAGCCACCGGGAAGCCGAATTGCTGCGCGATCAGCATCGCCTCGTTGGGCGAGTGCGCGACCATTGTGCGCGCCACCGGGATGTGGAAGGCCGACAGCAGAGCCTTCGATTCCATTTCGGTCAGCACCTTGCGGTGTTCCTGCATCGCGCCCTCGATGATCAGCCGCGCGCTCTCCACATCCGGCTCGTTATGGTGCGACAGCGGGCCCGGCATCTGCATCAGCAGCTTCTGGTTGCGGTAGTAGGCGGACAGGTGC
>DASWTZ010000095.1:0-5105 GCA_036401875.1 Gallionella sp. | reverse complement strand
GACGGCAACCAGGAGTTCATCGGGCAGGGCCTGTCCAACCTGGTCGGCAGCTTCTTCTCCAGTTATGCATCCTGCGGCTCGTTCAACCGCAGTGGGGTGAACTATGCGGCGGGCGCGCAGACGCCATTGGCGACGGTATATGCGTCGTTCTTCCTGCTGTTCGTGCTGTTGCTGGTCGCGCCGCTGGCCGCCTATCTGCCGACTGCGGCGATGGCCGGCATCCTGTTCCTCGTGGCCTGGGGCCTGATCGACTTCCATCACATTTCCAGCATCGGCAAGACCAGCCGTTCGGAAACGGTGGTGTTGTGGGTGACCCTGCTGGGCACGCTGGTCGATCTGGAGAAGGGCATCTTCTTCGGCATCCTGCTGTCTCTGATCATCTATCTGTATCGTGTCTCGCGGCCGAGCTTCGTGCCGGTCGTCCCGGCCAAGGAAGAGGGCGCGTATCACTTCGTCGAGGCCGGCGAGCATCCGCAATGCCCGCAACTGAGCATGGTGCGCCTCAACGGAGCGATCTTCTTCGGCGCGGTGGACCATGTGCTCAACAGCCTGATGCGCATCGACGAGGTCGAGCCGCAAAAGAAATCGGTGCTGATCGTCGCGCGCGGCATCAGTTTCGTCGACGTGGCCGGCGCCGAGATGCTGGCGCAGGAAGCGCGGCGTCGCCGCAAGATGGGCGGCGGATTATATTTCTACCGCTGCAAGGAGGACATCCACCAGTTCCTGCACAAGGCCGACAAGCTAGACGACATCGGCGAGAGCAACTTCTTCCCGACCATGTCGAACTGGGTCAAACCGGTGTATGCCAAGCTTGATTCGGACATCTGCTGCAACTGCAAGGCGCGCATCTTCGCAGAGTGCCACGCCAAACTGCCCAACGGCGTAGCCCGCAGCGGGTCCTGCGCCTGACGTTCCGGCGCGGGTGGCCCGTGCGCTCCTCGCCCGGATATCAGATGGCTCTCAATGCCGCCAGCGCGGCGTCGTAATTCGGTTCATGCTCGATCGCGCTGACCATTTCGGTGTGGCGCACGACATTGCTTCCATCCAGCACGATCACCGCGCGGGCGGCGAGTCCGGCCAGCGGGCCGTCGGCAATCTCGACGCCATAGTCGCGCAGGAAATTCCGCCCGCGCATCATTGAAAGATTGACCACGTTATCCAGCCCCTCGCTGGCGCAGAAACGCGACATCGCAAAGGGCAGGTCGGCAGAGATGTTGATGATAACGGTATCGTTCAGCTTGCCGGCTTCCCTGTTGAAACGGCGCGCCGAGGCCTGGCAGGTCGCGGTATCCAGGCTGGGCACGATGTTCAGTATCTTGCGTTTAGTGCCGAAGCTTGTCAGCGTGACGTCCAGCAAGTCCTTGTTCACCAGCATGAACGGACGCGCGGAATCGCCTGTGCGGGGGAATGTGCCATTCAGTTTTACCGGCATGCCTTTGAGGGTGGGGCAGGTGTTGGCGGGCATGTTGTTCTCCTTGGCTAAGTTGAACGGGATGTGTCCGGTGCGATGTTGCGTGGCAAAATGATAGTCTTCTGCACGCCGATAACAATAGGGACTAACCAGCATATCGGAGGGATTTCATGAGCGGAGCCAAGTTCACATAAACGTACAAAACCAAAGTCAACTCCGTCGGGCTACCCCAACGGTATTATCTTGGAAAAGTAAATGGATAAACGCCTCACCCGCTTCTTCCCGTTTCTCAACTGGTTCCCGCTACGCGGCGACACCGTCAGGGCCGACCTCGTCGCGGGTATCACCGTCGCGCTGGTGCTGATCCCGCAGTCTATGGCCTATGCGCAGCTGGCCGGGATGCCTGCCTACTATGGGCTCTACGCTGCGTTCCTGCCGGGCATAGTCGCGGCGCTGTGGGGGGCGTCGGCGCAGTTGGCGACCGGGCCGGTCGCGGTGGTGGCGCTGCTGACGGCATCGACGCTCGCGCCGCTGGCGGCCAGCGGTTCCAGCCAGTTCGTCGCGCTGGCAGTCCTGATGGCGTTGATGGTCGGCGTCATCCAGTTGTCGCTGGGGGCGTTCAAGCTCGGTGTGGTGGTGAATTTCATTTCCCACCCGGTGATCGCCGGGTTCACCAATGCCGCCGCGATCATCATCGGGCTGTCGCAGCTCAACAAGCTGCTGGGCGTGTCTATGGGGCGCAGCGAGCATTTCATCAACGACGTGTGGGGCGTGCTGCAACAGGCCGGCGAGGCCCATGTGCCGTCGCTGCTGATGGGGCTTTCGGCTTTCGCGATCATGTGGGGCATGAAGAAATATGCGCCGCGTCTGCCCGGTGTGCTGATCGCTGTGGTGCTGACCACGCTGGTGAGTTGGTCCACCGGTTTCGAGCACAACAGCAGCGGCAGCGTTGCGGAGATCGCGGATGCCGAGGTCCGGAACCTGGCCAACGAATTCGCCCGAATCGAGGCTGCTAGCGCCACGCTGAGCGGCAGGCTGCAGGCCAAATCGGCCGAGCTCAAACAATCCCTGCGGGCGGGCGAGGACAGCGCGCACCGCACCGCCGCGCTCAATTACGAGACCGAGTTGCTCCGGCTGGAGCTCAAGGATGCCGAGGGCGAGAGCCGCAGGATCGCGCGTTCGCTGCGCAAGTTCATTTTCGAGCGGGTGCCCGCCGCCAGCGGAAAGCCGGCCAGGCTCTATCTGGCCGGGCAGGTGCCTGGGGGAGAACAGTCCGATGGGTACCGTTGGCGTATCAGGAAAATACAGGCGGGCAATCTCGACCTGGTCGGCGGCGGCGAGGTGGTCGGCGACATTCCGGCGGGCCTGCCGAAGTTCGATGTTCCGGCGCTGAACTGGGATATGGCGCTGGCGCTGTTCTCGGGCGCGCTGGTGATCTCGCTGGTGGGCTTCATGGAGGCGATCTCCATCGCCAAGGCGATGGCGGCGAAGACCCGGGAGCGCATCGACCCGAACCAGGAGCTGGTCGGGCAGGGGCTGGCGAACATCGCAGGGAGCCTCGGGCAGGCGTTCCCGGTGAGCGGTTCGTTCTCGCGTTCGGCGGTCAACCTCGACGCCGGCGCCAGGACCGGGCTGTCGAATGTGTTTGCCGGCCTGCTCGTGCTGGCCACCCTGCTGTTCCTGACGCCGCTGCTGCATCACCTGCCGCAGGCAGTGCTGGCCGCGGTGATCATGATGGCGCTGCTGGGGCTGATCGACTTCGGCGCGATCCGTCATGCCTGGCGCATCCACCGGCACGACGGGATTGCTGCTGCGCTGACCTTTGTCGCGACGTTGGCCTTCTCGCCCCACCTCGACAACGGCATCATGGCCGGCGCGGGGCTGGCGATTCTGCTCTATCTCTACCGCACGATGACGCCGCGCGTCGCGATCCTCGGGCGGGCCGCCGACGGGATGCTGCGCGACGTCAAGGTGCACCACCTGCCGGTCAGCGCGAATGTCATCGCGATGCGCTACGACGGCTCGCTGTATTTCGCCAATGTCTCCTATTTTGAGGACGCGATCCTCGAAGCGGTTGCCAACAATCCGCGCGTCAGACATCTGCTGATCGTGTCCAGCGGCATCAACCAGCTCGATGCGTCGGGAGAGGAGGTGGTCCGCCACATGGTGGAACGGCTGCGCGTCAACGGCATCCGGGTGGTATTCAGTGGCATCAAGAAGCAGGTGGCCGACGTCATGCATCATTCCGGCCTGTACGACTACATCGGGCAGGCGAATATCTTTGCCGATGAGGATATGGCGCTGGAATCGATATATAGTGAGGTACTCAGGCAAGATCCGGAGGCGCCCTGTGTGCTGTTAAGGGATAGCGCACTCCGGGGCAATTGGCGGGTGGGGGCATAACCCCAAGGGGTTATTTTTACGCCCCGTTGTGGGTATGGACGCTGCCAGGTCAGGTTGTCACTATTAGGTGTCAGATGCCGATGTTTCGGTCTTGGAATTTGGCTGTAGTATTCAATTTGAAATAACTTGTGGAGAAGAAATCATGAATTTTGACAAAGAATTTGACGCCAGCGGCCTGTCCTGCCCGTTGCCTATCCTGAAAACCAAGAAGGCGCTCGTCGATATGGGGTCAGGCCAGGTGCTCAAGGTGATCGCCACCGATTGCGGCGCAGTCAAGGACATGCAGGCGTTTGCCGACCAGACCGGCAACACGCTGCTTGCCACCGAGGAAGCCGGTGGCGTTTATACTTTCTACATGAAGAAAAAATAAGTAGTCCAACTTCAACACAATTTCAGGGGGAATCATGACTACCAAGAAAATGGCGATCATCGCCACCAAAGGCACGCTGGATATGGCTTACCCACCCTTCATCCTGGCCTCTACGGCCGCGGCGCTGGGCTACGAGGTGCAGGTATTTTTCACCTTCTACGGCCTGCAGTTGCTGCGCAAGGACCTGTCCGACGTGAAGATCAGCCCGCTGGCCAACCCGGCGATGCCGATGCCGGTGCCGATGCCGGTGATGGTGCAGGCGCTGCCCGGCATGGAGACCATGGCGACGATGATGATGAAGCAGAAGCTCGCCAAGCACGGCGTCGCCTCGCTGGAAGATCTGCGCGACCTGTGCCTTGAGGCGGATGTGAAATTCATCGCCTGTCAGATGACCGTGGACCTGTTCGAATTCGACAAGAGCGAGTTCATCGACAATGTCGAATACGGCGGCGCGGCGATGTTCATGGGTTTCGCCGGGGACACCGATATTTGCCTGTTTGTATAAGGGAGTAGCCGCTTCAGGTTTGCAGTAGCAGGACACGCAGGTTTTTCAATCAACTAAGGGGAGTTGTTACATGAAAATCAACAAAGTCGTCGCTTCACTGTTTGCTGCAGGCATGATGTCATCGCCTCTGGCTTTGCAACCAATGGCATGAACCTGGAAGGTTACGGTCCTGTCGCCGCGGCGATGGGCGGAGCCTCCATGGCTTACGACAACGGCACCGCTGCCGTGAAGACCACTCCGGCGACGCTGGGTTTGATGTCCTAGGGGGGGCGTTTCGATATCGCATTGGGTGTGTTGGCGCCGACCATCGAATCCAGTGTGCCGGGGATGCCTGCTGCGAAATCGCTGTCTGATTCCTTCCTGATGCCCGCAATGGGTTATGCGAACAAGTCGGGGCAGATGACCTTTGGCGTGGG
>DASWTZ010000094.1:0-23320 GCA_036401875.1 Gallionella sp. | reverse complement strand
CCGACGATGGCCAGCGCCATGATAGGCGTGCCGCCCATCGCATAGACATCGGACAACGCGTTGGTCGCTGCGATGCGGCCGAAGTCGAACGGATCGTCGACGATGGGCATGAAAAAATCGGTGGTGGCGATGATCGCCTGCTGGTCGTTGAGCCGGTACACCGCGGCATCGTCGCTGGTCTCGGTGCCGACCAGCAGGTTGCCGAACGGCAGCTTGTCTTTTGTCTTGCCGAGTATTTCCTGCAACAATCCGGGGGCGATTTTGCAGCCGCAGCCGCCACCATGCGACAATTGGGTCAACTTCACTTCTGACATTACCTGTTTCCTATCCAAGATGCTCTTCAAAACCGCGAACCTATCACAGCTTCACCAGTTTGACGAAATTATAGACGTTCGCACCCCCGCAGAGTTCGCCGAAGACCACATTCCCGGCGCGATCAACTGCCCAGTGCTGTCCAACGAGGAACGCGTCACCGTCGGCACGCTGTACAAGCAGGTATCGCCGTTCGAGGCGCGCAAGGTCGGCGCCGCGCTGATCTCGCGCAACATCGCGACCCATCTGGAAACCCGCTTCCACGACCGCCCGAAGTCATGGCGTCCGCTGGTCTACTGCTGGCGCGGCGGCCAGCGCAGCGGCGCGATGAGCATCATTCTCGCACAGGTGGGCTGGGCCGCGCACAAGCTGGAAGGCGGGTACAAGAGTTACCGCCGCGACGTGCTGGAACAGCTCGACACCCTGCCGCAACGTTTCAATTATCACGTAATCTGCGGCCCCACCGGTTCGGGTAAGAGCCGCCTACTTGCCGCACTAGCCGAGACCGGCCACCAGGTGCTCGACCTCGAGGGGCTAGCTAAACATCGCGGCTCGGTGCTGGGCAAGCTGCCCGATCAGCCGCAGCCCGCGCAGAAATATTTCGACAGCATCCTGCTGCAGGCGATGCAGAAACTCGACCCGTCGCGCCCGGTATATGTCGAGGCGGAAAGCAAGAAGATCGGCAGCATCGCCCTGCCCATCGCGCTGTTCGACGCGATGCACGCCAGCCCCTGCCTGAAGGTCGATGTGCCGCTGCCCGTGCGCGTCGCCGGTCTGCTGGAAGACTACCGCCACTACGTCGAGGATGCCGAACTGTTCATCGAACACCTCAAGCCGCTATACAAATTCCACGGCGCGGAGAAGATGGAACAGTGGAGCGGGATGATACGCAGCGGCGAACTGGACGCGATGGTCTCCGAACTGCTGACACTGCACTACGACCCCAGCTATCTACGCGCCATCACCGGGCACTATGCGCAACTGGAAAATGCACAGCATGTCGCAATCGACGACCTGTCGGCAGATGCGCTGCAGAAAGTCGCAAGCAAACTGTAGGCTCGGCGAAGAACAACACGGCCTGGAATCAGAATTAAAAGGACTGTCCCTGACGGTTCGAAATCCATTCAACAGGGTTTAACGAGACTGGCTGGGCGCTAATCGGCAGTCCCGATTATTTTTGAACATGCATTGTTGTTGTTTTTTCCAATACGGCGCTTGGGATCGCCAATCATCTGTCCGTTATACAATGTAAATTTATACATGATCTCGTTGCGCTGAATATCAGCCGCGTATTTGGCGTTTGGCTTTAGCTGGATCAAATACGAAGTGTCGATGCGCGATACTTTCGGTTGAGAAAATCTGTTAAAAGTCGCGAATTCAGCTCTTAAGAGTAGCGGCTTGTTAGTCGGCAAACCTATATCTAGAATCGGCTTATCGAGCGCAACATAGCCAAGGTATTTAAACTGGCAGTTCTGGTCCACTTCGGACACATATAAATAAGAATAGTATTTATGAGCAAATCCGCTTTCGATCAGTTTATTCTCAATATGCAGATTTTTATCTGCAGTGCTGATGTAGGCAGGGTCGCTGGCACACCCTGCAAGAACTGTCAGAAATATCGAAGCCACAGCAACACCAATTCGACTGATTGTTAGCATTCTTATCCTCCCTTAACCGACGAACTTAGCGGAAACCACTCAAGATGGGACAGCCTGCATCTTCGCCACGTCCCCATGCCGGAATAATACTCTGCGCCCAATCGGATGTTGGGCTCACGTACAACACGACTTTCGTCATCTTCTCCCCTTTAGGTGTTACGTCGGCAACATATAAAATCCACTGAAGACCTTCCCCATATCCAGGCGTGTTGCTATACCACTGCGTATAAAATTCGGCCTTCGTTGGACCGATATTGGCAGTTGGAACATATTGCGTGCTGCCGTCGCCACCTATTAAATTGGTGTCTGTTCCGAATTCCTTGTTCATGCATTCATCGCCCATGCGCTTAAGGTTCTGAACGACCGCTGAATATGGCAGGTGAATCTCATGGTTCGTAACAGCATCCCACTCGCGCAATTCAGCCGGGGTGGTGAGTTCGGCCGCGCACGAACCAACGATGCCAAGCAATACAAAAAACACAAAAGAACGAATGAACATGTCAACTCCTTTTAGAATGTCCTACCGATCGTGACATGATTCACTTGTACTATCAAGCGCCATCTCGGAGTCCCATCGGGGCACATCGCCATCGCGCCCATTGAGGCCAAGGCATGCATTCATACATTTTCTTTTTGCCTGTCGGCCCTTCCACGAGTCGCGCCGGTCCTGCGACTACGGCTAAAGCTCCGCATCGAACACCCACACATCCATCGCCAATATGCCGTAGGTCATCACGCTGTTCTCGCGTCGCGCATGCCTGAGGTCGTCCGCCGCGCCGAGCGCGACAAACAGCGGCAGCAGGTGTTCGTCGGTGGGGTGGTTTTGCGCCGCATGCGGCGCCTGTGTGCGGTAGCCGGCCAGTGCCGCGATGTCCCCCTCCGCGATGCGGCCCGCTATCCAGTCGCAGAATTCCGTCACCCATGCCGACACGGGCTCACCTTGCGGATGCCTGAACAACGCGCCCAGGTTGTGGGTGATAGCACCGCTGCCGATGATCAGCACGCCCTGCTCGCGTAACGGCCGCAATGCACGGCCCAGCGCGATGTGCCATGCAGGGTCCTGGTCCGGCTGCAAGGAAAGCTGGGTGACCGGAATGTCGGCCTGCGGATACATCAGACTTAGCGGCACCCATGCACCGTGATCGAGCCCGCGCGTATCATCCTGTTGCACGGCAATCCCTGCCTGTTGCAAGGCCGACGCTACAGATCGTGCCAGCTCAGGTGCACCGGGTGCGGGATATTGCAGCTTATACAGCTGCTCGGGGAAGCCATGGAAATCGTGTATGGTCTCAGGATGTGCAGCCCGGCTCACCGTGGGGATAGCCGTCTCCCAATGCGCCGAGATCACCAGAATAGAGGCCGGCCTCAGCTGCTCACCCAGCTTGCGCCATGTGGCGCCGGTCTCGCCGGGGTCGAGTGACAACGTAGGGGCACCGTGTGAAACGAACAGGACTGGCATCATTTTGTCGCCTCGCTAGCTGATGTTGTGACGCCCATGTTACCCCGTTCGCTGCGAGCTTGTTGAACCGTAAACCCAAAATTTCCATTAGTCGCTTACCCGCCAAATGATGTCAAAACAAGACAAGATTTTCACGCGGAGGCGCGGGGAGCGCGGAGAAACAGGAGCATCTTCCTTTGCTTGCTCCGCGCCTCCGCGTGAGGCTTTTTGGTTCCGGCTCGTCCGGTTTAGGATAAACGGAAGTCGGCGTACAATTTAGCCACAGATAATGAAAGGCACACCGATATGGAATACCGGCAGCTAGGCGCAAGCGATCTGCGCGTTTCGGCACTATGCCTGGGTACGATGACCTTCGGCGAGCAGAACACCGAGGCCGATGCCCATCAGCAGCTCGACTACGCGGTGTCGCGCGGTGTGAACTTCATCGACACCGCCGAGATGTACCCGGTCCCGCCGCGCGCCGAAACGGTGCACCGCACCGAGACCTATATCGGCACTTGGCTGAAGAAGCAGCCGCGCGACAGGCTGGTGGTCGCGACCAAGATCGCCGGACCGTCGCGCGGCTTCGGCTGGATACGCAACGGCCCGCGCATCGACCGTACCCACATCCATGCCGCGATCGACGCCAGCCTGAAGCTGCTGCAGACCGACTATGTGGACCTGTACCAGATCCACTGGCCGGACCGTTATGTTCCGATGTTCGGCTCCACCAGCTACGAGGCGGACAGGGAACACGATGCCGTGCCGATCACTGAGCAGTTGCAGGTGCTGGCGGAGCTGGTACGTGCCGGCAAGGTTCGCCATATCGGACTTTCCAACGAGACGCCGTGGGGCGTGATGGAGTTCGTGCGGCTCGCGAACGAGATGGGGCTGCCTAAGATCGTCACCGTGCAGAATGCCTATAACCTGATGAACCGCACGTTCGAATCCGGCCTGGCGGAAGTGTGCCGCCACGCGAATATCGGCCTGCTCGCCTACAGCCCACTGGCGTTCGGCCACCTCACCGGGAAATACCTCGCCGACCCGAATGCGAAAGGACGCATCACGCTGTTCCCCAGCTTCGGCCAGCGCTACGCGAAAGTGAACGTGCCGCCTGCCAGCGCAGAATACGCGCGCATCGCCCAACAGGCCGGGCTGACGCCGGCGACGATGGCGCTCGCCTTCGCACGCACCCGCTGGTTCACCGCCAGCGTGATACTCGGCGCGACGAAGCTGGAACAGTTGCGGGAAAATCTGGACAGCGTAAAGGTGGCGCTATCGGCCGAAGTGCTGGAACAGATCGAGGCGGTGCACAGGCGGTACCCGAACCCGGCGCCCTGATTCACTGCAGTGCTGTTTCCGGTCGGTATTTCCGGGCGCTAGCGGAGTATTTTCGTGAATATAGAATTTCCCTCGTAGCGCACCTTTGCGTAGTCGCCCAGCCGTACTTTCCCGGACGCATCCATATCGTCGACAACCACCCATGACACGGTGTCGCCGATATTGTCGGCCAGCGTTCCTTCGGCGACCAGGACTTCCTCCGTCTGCCCCCCGGCAGCAAATGCGCCAGCTTTGGGTCGCGGCGAGTAGATCATGACGTAGTCACCGGGCTTGGCTCCCTGCTCCTGTCCCATCAGGACCTTGAACATCGACTGCTCTCCATTGCTGCGCCGCTCGACCACATAGCCCCTGGGCGCGAAAAAATTCTTCAGCTCGTGGCCCTGGTCGCTGATCGCGTAATTGACTGCCGTCTTGAGCAAGGCCGCGCGGGTGGCCTTGTTATCTCCCGTTTCGGCGCCGTCTTCGCTGGCGGAGCCTTTCACGTTGAATGCCGCAAGCAGGCGCAGGCTGGGCAGCTCGTAGATCCTGATGGCCCCCTCGACGTTTACCTTGTGATCGTACCGCGCGGGAATTTCGTCCTTGCTTTTGAATATCCTAGACATCAGCTGTGCCGACTTGGTCACGGTGTATTCCACGGAACCGATCTGGCCGCGGATGGCGTACTGGGCGACCTGCGGCCCCTTGTAGCCGTCCGTTCCGTTCAACTCCGCCAGCTTCAATTCATTGCTGAGCCTGTGCGAAAGCGTCCTGTCGACAACTTCGGAGGCAGTCTCGTTGAGCTCCTTCTCGATCGCAATGGCGAATGCCTCCCCCAACTGGCGGCCGTTTTCAGATGCCAGCCGGTCCTCGGTTTCCAGAACCACGATCTTGGCCCGTTCCTGCTTGAGCTGGTCCTTGCCGGGAAGGACATCACCTTCCTTGAGGGCGACGTCGCGAAATACCGAGTTGTCCGACTGCGGCTCTTCGTTCGTCGCGCAGCCCGCCGCAAGCGTTGTGGCGATCAGCAAGGCTGCAAGGAAACTCCTGTTTGCGTTAGTTTTCATGTTGCTCCGTTCTGGTGTCCACCGTTCGAGTCTATGACCAGCGTCAAATCATATTCATCATTGATTGAAACCAAGGGCTGCCAGAGGACCGGCCTCCCGCAATTTTTCGCCCAGAATTTTTAGTGCTACCTGACGCGCCAATTGATAATTGGTCACGGACGAGCCGTGAACGGTGAATTCCCTCGATGCGAGGTTGCGTTGTCGTGCATCGAGCACACTGAGATTGATCCGCAGTTGCACCGTATGACTGCCGTAGATGGTGTCCTGCGCGATGCTGGTGCCGACAACCAGTGCCGCCCCGCCGCCGCCCACGCGCATCCCGGACTCATTCAGGAAAGTACGCAGGGTATTGGCCACATCCTGGCTGTCCTTGCCCGCCTTGATGTCGAAGATCAGGTCGCCGGCAGCCGAGCGTGCCTTCGACAGGGCGGCCTGATGATTTGCCAATCGATCAACGTCAAAACCCGGATCGGCCGCCGACAAGAGCTGTGCGGAGGCGGCCGCCTTTTCCATCCATGGCAGCGCCTTTTGCTGCGCAACAAATCTTTCGATGGAACTTGATTCGCTGCCGGCAAGGCGATCGGAGATTTCCTTTTCGGCCGCGACCAGCTGCTGTTCCGCATCGGCGATGAAGGCCCGGCGGTCTACGCTGACAAGCGCGTAGAATCCTTCCACGAATGCGACGGATTTTTCCAGCCTGAAATTCCTGAATTCGGTGCGCTGCACATCCTCGGACAGGCTGGTTCGGGAATACCTGTCGACCGTGTCCTGCCTGACGGTAACGCTGGTTTCGATATTGGCGGAAATGGCGACGCGCAATCTGGCTGCGACATCCTTCAGGGCCGATCTCTTGGCCGATTCCAGATCATCGCCCTCGCCGACTCCCCACATTTTGTCTGGTGTATTGGCAGGCGGCTCGCTCACCCAGGCAGGAGGGGCGGAATTTGGTTCCTGCACCGGCGCAGTGAATCCATATATGGAAAAAATCAGCAGCGAGAGGATCGAACGGATGTTTGATTTTGTCATTATGTAACTGCATGCGTAGGTCTTGATTGCTTTAATCCCGGACAGCAAATCGTGTTACCGGTACGGATACTACAACAATAACCTGTGATTTTTAATATCCCGAAGCATGCATGGCTGAAATGCGCTCATGCGCGGCTGGCAGAGTATCGCAATTGCTGGTAGATTGCGAAACAGGAAATGCGGTTACCTGACTCTTCAAATCGTATGGTTGCAGACAAGGAGTTAGTAAATGCGGTTCAAGACAATATTGCATGCAGCATGCTCGATTCCTTTGCTCCTGGCTGGTTGCGGTGGCGGGCATTACAAAAACCCTTATGATGGCACCTGGTCGGTGGTTTATCCGGTTGCCGACCTGTCCTCCATCTCCGCGACTCAAACCGTACTCTGCAACACCCCTCCCGCCACTTTGGTCATCACTGATGGTGCAGGCACAACCACACAAAGTTCGACCTGTATAACCACGATTATCACTGCAACGACTGCGGGAACAACGACGACCGTTTACCCAGCGCAGATTTACAATTTCAACATTAGCGTCTCGATTGATGGCAATGGCGTGGTAAACGCGATTGTGAATGGCACAACGTTCACCGGACAATGCATAAGCAGTGTCGGATGTTCAGCAACGTCGGAAGCCGGTAATACGCTTAGCGTAACCCGTTAATCTGCACCGCTCGAAATAAACTCCAATGCATTTCCGTCCGGATCGCGGCAGAACAGCGCCCTGCGGCCAGACTGGCTGATCGTGTAAACGATCCCCGCCAGCTTCAAACGCTCCACCAACCCGTCCAGATCGAAAACCGCCAGCGCGACATGTCGGTCGCGTCCGCCGTGCTCGGGACGCTGCAAGCCTGCTTCCGAATCGGGCAGAACCATCAGGTGGATCTGCTGGTTTGCCGCGATGTCGTACCACATCCCGTCGTAGCTCATTGCCGGGCGGCCGGGGTCGGGGTGCAGGCCGAGCACGCCTTCGTAAAAGGCACGCGACCTGGCGAGGTCGCTGCTCAGGAAGGTCGCATGGTGGATGCCGGTGATCATGCCTGGACCGGCTTGACCCGGCTGGCTGCGAGTTTGGCGCGTTCCCTCGCCTCCCCGGTGTCCTTGCCGGTTGCCAGCGCCACGCCCATGCGGCGCCTGCTGAAGGACTCGGGCTTGCCGAACAGGCGAATGTCCGACTGCGGGACGCGCAGCGCATCCGCCACCCCCTCAAAGGCGATGCCGCTGGCTTCGAGCTGGCCGTAGATCACCGCGCTGGCGCCCTGCGCTTTCAGGCTCACGTCGACAGGCAGGCCGAGGATGGCCCGTGCGTGCAGTTCGAATTCGTTCTGTACCTGCGTGCACATGGTCACCATGCCGGTGTCATGGGGGCGCGGGCTGACCTCGCTGAACCACACCTGATCGCCTTTGACAAACAGCTCGACACCGAAGAGCCCCAGTCCACCCAGGTTGTCCGTGACCTTTCTGGCAATCAGCTGCGCGCGCTGCAAGGCGGCTTCAGACATGACCTGCGGCTGCCAGCTCTCGACATAGTCTCCGTTCACCTGCACGTGACCTATCGGCGAGCAGAAATGCGTCTCGATCTCGCCGTTCGCACCGGCGGCACGCACGGTGAGCAGCGTGATCTCGTAATCGAACTTGATGAATCCCTCGACGATCACCCGCCCCTGGTTCACGCGCGAACCGCTAGCGGCGTAGTCCCACGCTGCCTGCACCCCGTCCGGCCCATCCACCTTCGACTGTCCCTTGCCGGAGGATGACATCACCGGCTTGACGATGCAGGGCAGGCCGACCGCATCGATCGCCTCGCGCATCTGCCTCGGACTGTCGGCAAACCGGTACGGCGAGGTCGGCAGCCACAGCGTCTCGGCTGCCAGCCGGCGGATGCCCTCGCGGTTCATCGTAAGCTGCGCGGCACGCGCGGTGGGGATGACGCGCCGCCCTTCCTTCTCCAGCTGCACCAGCATGTCGGTGGCAATGGCCTCGATCTCAGGCACGATCAGGTCGGGCTGTTCCTTTTCGATCAGCGCGCGCAGCGCGGCTCCATCCGTCATGTCGATCACATGGGCGCGGTGCGCGACCTGATGGCCGGGCGCATCCGGATAGCGGTCCACCGCGATCGTCTCCACGCCAAAGCGCTGCAATGCAATGATGACTTCCTTGCCGAGTTCGCCGCTGCCGAGCAGCATGACCCTGGTGGCGGAGGGAGAAAGCGGGGTGCCGAGCATGGGTTGTTTCATGGGGTATGGGAATAATTATGTTATGGAAAATTATACACAGCAGAACCGATTATCTGGTCGGCGATTGAATCGGCATCACCGCCCCCGGGATTTCACGGGAAACCAGCTTGGTTTCATACGCTATACATACACCCATCAAACAGGTCATCCAGACTTGCCTCAACTTCTATTAGCCTGTTCCTGCTACACTCCCAGCAATCATTCGGGAAGATCCACCATGTCACCCTTCAGATGTTGTGCACTTGCACTTGGTATTTCTGTTTGCAATACGGCCTGTACCACCGCACCACCAGCGCAACAAACTGTCCCCAAAACTCCCGCCGAAATAATACCGATTACCGAATCAAACCTGCGCGGTCAGCAATCGCTTTATCGCGAAGGATGGTTCGTGGTCAGTTCCACCGAAAAAGCCTTTAGTTATGCAAAAGAACATTCGATCACATCGTCTGGACAAGCTTTGTCCAGAGCGATTGCCGACGCCGGCGGTCACACTGAAAAATATGGTGAGAACCTGGTTGGCGCAGCCAAGGGAGGTGTGCAGACTGGCGCTGACGTGTATACAAGCGGAACCAAATTCAGCAAGCAGGAACTGGCGTTCACCGCAGGTCTTGTAAAGAGCGAGTGGGACTACGGCTCGAAAAACATGAGTCTGGCCTGGGAGCGTTTCGTCAAAGGCAACATGTCGCTCACGCAGCGCACTGAAGAAGACAGAAAGGCCCTCAAAGCTGTACCGGGCAACTGGTACAAAGATCTGAAAAGCGATTTCCGCAATCTGAATGAGCTCACCGACGAGGCGACCAATGCCATATCCTCCAACATTGAGGGGCGCTGGGACGAAGCGTTTGAAGAGGCTCGATTAGATTTCAATGATTCATACCAGCAATCCGGAACCCGTGGTAACGCGCTATCCGGCCTCGGCGACATCATGGTGGGCTATGTCAAGGTGCTCTATTCCGGCCTAGTCAAGCCAGCCTCACGCACGGCAGTACAGGGTGCGGAAGTCACCGCCAAGGGAGTGACTAATGTAGTTTTCCTTCCCGTATCAAAACTGCTAATTGTCAGCGGTCGCACAATACAGTCAACCGGACTCAGTCTGTATTACGCCACCTCCATGGGCGTCAAACTGGTTTCGCCGAATGTCGAAGGCGGGCTGCTGACCGGCCTGTCCATGCTGTCCTATGGCGCCATCCCGGTCACCGCTGCCGTCGGCGGCGCTACAGGTGTTGCCAATCAGGTCGCCGTCACGGCAGCAACTCCAGTGGCCGGTGCCGGCAAGGCAATTGCAGTCGGTGCCGCCGAAACCGGCGTGTACGCCGCACAGGTGAGCTATGACCTGCTCAAGGGGGCCGCCAAAGTGACCATGAATCAGGCGCAATCCGGCATTGTGCTCGGTTACAACGCGCTCACCGCCCTGCCCACCCAGACTATGCTGAGCGCCGCGAATGGCATTGTGTTTCTGGCCTACGACGGTCCTCGTCTGGTGGTTGCCTCAGCCAGAGGCGAAGTGCAGTGGTCCGACAAGAACGGCGATAAACACAGCACTCCTGTACAAAGCCTGCCGGTAGGCAGCGTTGTTGACCTGGATGCGCTAAGCAAGGAATCGAGCGTACAGCTACAGGTCATCAGCGATGATCCTCAGGTCGTGCAAAAGGTGCTGAAAAAATTACCCGATGATTTGCGGGTGGGGGGAAGACCATGAGAATCCATTCATTGTTATCGGCATTGGTGTGCGGGACATTGGTTGCCTGCACCCAGCAACCGGCAAAGGATCCCTTGCAGAACACCAAGAAACTGGCTGCAGAGGGACATGCCACGTTATACAACAACGGGGCTTTTGAAGTTCCAATGACCACCATCCACATCATTCCGCCCGGTCCCAGCACGCTTGGATTGGCATCGGAAATGGCTGGCATGCGAGCTCGCCAATCGTTCAAAGAATCGATCAAGCACGCTCGCGAATCGAAAGACTTTGCGCAGGCCGGAATGGACAAGTCCGAGGCTGCAGCACGGGCAGTAAAGCATGGCTCCGATGATATTTCCAAGTACGCGCGTGATGTAACCCGCTTCGGTGGACGTATGCTCGGCGTATCACCCGGTATTGCCGGCGACATGATAGGTGCCTCGGTCACTTATTCCGGACAGACATACACCAAAACAAGTCAGGCTGGTGAAAAGCTGGCGGAAGGTTCCCTGACGGCCGGCAGCAAGATCAGCTCAGGCACCACAAATATTTCCGAGAAAATGTTGGGCGGAACCGTGGCTCTGGCAACGGGAACATCCCAAGCCAGTCGGGCAGCTTCCGGAAAGCACGCCTCGTACGCAGCCGAGCGCTTCGTTAAAGGCTATGCGGCGTTGCCTGAAAAACTGGGGCAGCGTGCCGAAAAAGTGAGCGAGAGCGCTTCTCTGGATAAATTCGCGGATGCCTATCGGCGCTCCAATGATTGGCGCTCTGAACAATCAGGCAACATGACCGATATTGTCATCGGAACTGGCGCCAATTACACAAATGACATCAAGGGTTCATTCAGCGCGGCGGGCAAGGAACTGGAGAGCAGAAATACGTTTGGATTGCTCAAATCCATGCGCTGGGTAATTCAGGGTATCTTCTGGGATGCAACCATCAAGCCTGTGGGTAAACTTGCCGGCGCCTCGTTAGGTTACGTCACCGTCAATGCAGTGGCTTTTCCGGCAATCATCACAATAAGGGAAGGCGTAGCGGTAGCGAACGTGGCCGTGCAGGTCACCTGGAACAGCGCAGCCTCCGTTTACGAAGTGACCGCCCCCAGCGCAACTGCAGCTTTGGCCGGACTATTCAGCGCCGTAGAACTGGTTGGCGGACAGGCGCTGGCCGGAGGAGAACTGGTCGCCGGTTCAGTTGCGACTGCGGGTACCTATGGTGTCGGCAAAACAGCCGCTGCCGCAACTGCGGGCGGTGGATACCTGACCGGCAAGACAGTGCAATACGTAGGAGCACCCCTTTCATCGGTCGGAGTTGCGGCAGGAGGGACTGCCCTAGGCGTTGTGGCAGGCGCAACCACAGCCGCAGCGGGTACAGGCCTGGCCACTGCAGGTGCGGCAGGAGAAGCCGCAACCCGGGTGACGGGGAATCTGGCTGCCGGCACAGTGCTGGTGGGGGGCTCAGCCGCTTCCGTGGTGGCAGGCACTGCATTGGGTACCTATGAACTGGCCAAGGCGGTGGTGGTGCCCGCAGGTTATGAATTGGGTTCCGGGTTGGTGCTCAGCTATGGCACCCTGTCGCAACTCAGTGCACAAACCGTCTTGGCTGTGGCGGATGCCTCTTACATGGTGCTGTCTCTGGAAGGTCCGAACTGGGTGTTGTATGCAGTCAAGGGTAATGTGGACAACGGCGAAAACTTACCCGCTGGTGCTTTGCTCGACCTCAAGGGCATGCAACAGAGTGGCGAAACAATGGTTGCGGTACCCGTAAGCGAAGAAGAAATGAAGCGCATAGTCAATACGATTCCAAGCCACTTGGCGACCAGCTCGCCGAAGGATAACCTATCGTCGCCTCCCTGATTCAATCATGGAGACGAAAGAGGAGTAGCATAACCGTTCCAAACCAACCACGAGGAGCGAGATCATGACGAACATCGTGCAATTGCTGGGAAGTGAAGCGGAAAAATTACTGGGCCATCGCTGTGCCGGCATTCCGAAAGAATCTTTGCATGTACCCGGACCGGACTACGTGGATCGCGTGGTGGCGATGAAGGACCGCAAGCCCGGCGTGCTGCGCAGCCTGCAGGCGCTCTACTGCACGGGGAGGCTCGCGAACACCGGCTACCTGTCGCTGCTGCCGGTGGATCAGGGAGTGGAACATTCCGGCGGCGCCTCGTTCGCGCCCAATCCCCAATATTTCGATCCCGAAAACATCGTCAGACTCGCCATCGAGGGCGGCTGCAACGGCGTGGCCTCGACGCTCGGTGTGCTGGGCTCAGTGGCGCGCAAGTACGCGCACAAGATTCCGTTCATCGTGAAGATCAACCACAACGAACTGCTCACCTACCCCAACGAATTCGACCAGACGTTGTTCGCCAGCGTGGATCAGGCGTTCGACATGGGCGCAGTGGCGGTCGGAGCGACGGTGTTCTACGGCTCGGATCAGTCGCGCCGCCAGATACTGGAGATCTCCGAGGCATTCGAACACGCACACGACCTGGGCATGGCGACGATACTCTGGGCCTACCTGCGCAACCCGGCGTTCAAGACCGCCGAGAAGGATTACCACGTCGCCGCCGATTTGACCGGGCAGGCCAACCACCTCGCGGTCACGATCAATGCCGACATCGTCAAACAGAAGATGGCCGAAAACAACGGCGGCTACAATGCAATCAAGTTCGGCAAGACCAGCCCCAAGGTCTACAGCGAACTGACCACCGACCACCCCATCGATCTGGTGCGCTATCAGGTGGCGAACTGCTACATGGGACGCGTCGGCATGATCAATTCCGGCGGCGAGTCCGGCAAGGACGACCTGCACCAGGCGGTGCGCACCGCGGTGATCAACAAGCGCGCCGGCGGCATGGGGCTGATCTCGGGGCGCAAGGCCTTCCAGAAACCGATGACGGAAGGCGTGGCCCTGCTGAATGCGATTCAGGATGTGTATCTGGACAAGACGGTGACGGTCGCCTGACCCGGCGTCTGGGCCACGCGGCGGCTACTCAGTCCCTGAGCGGCCCGCCGGGAGGCGGAAGGTTTCTGGCTTTCTCGACGATGCCGCCACGCTTAAGCATGGACAGATATTCCGATTCGTCGAGCGCGGTCACCTTTTCCAGATAGGCCATGTTCTTATCTATCGACTCGATGTAGAAATTCCTTCCGCTGCCCAGCCAGTCCTGGAAGTGCCTGGCCAGATGGACATACAGGCCACCAAAGGGCCCATCGAGTTTCACTCGGGTGATTTCATAGAACTGCCTGGTTTTGCGCAGCATGTCCTGGACACTCGCGAATCCCCCGACATTCGCCTCCTGAAACTCCAGGTACAGGAACAGCAGCTTTTCCAGATAGGTCCGGTCTGCCATCTGCCCGGTCAGGTCCGCGGTGACGACCAGCTGACCGAGCAAGCGGGTCCGTTCATCGGGAAAATCGATCTCGGCGAACTTCAGCGCCGTGTCTGTGCCGGTGATCATGTATTCCAGCCTGTCCGCCACTGCCGAAGGTATCCCGCGTTCCGCAAGGTAATGGCGCATGAATGCGATCCCGCGCCGAACATGGGTAGGCGTGTATTGCGCGCCTGTTCCGGCAGCCTCATCCTTGCGTTGGGCGTAGCCGATGTCGTGCATCAGCGCGGCGATCAGGACCAGCGTGATCTCCTCGTCGCTCAGCGAGGTTCCCGAAACCTGAACGCCATGCATCAGCCGCACTGCACACAGGAAAACATCCAGCGTATGCGGCAAATCGTGATACATCGTCCGGATCGCGCTGTATCCGGGATATTCGCCGTGGAACAGCCGCATGACGTCGTCGAAAACCTGCCTGGACAGACGGAAATCGTAAGCCGGCCTGAAATGCGCGATGATTGCGGCAGCCTTGTCCCAAACCGGTTCCGGGTCATTGTTGACGAACAGGTTATGTATCTCGGCCGCTGTCGGATTGTAATTCATGAGAGTCAGGATAGCCGTGAATCAGAATGCGCCCTACAGTTGATCGAAGAATGTTGCGCGGAATCCAGACGCAGGCGGCCTTGAAACATACTGGCAGACATCAGGCCGCCCTAGCACCCGCGTGCAGTTTACCCGATAACAGACTGGCCGAAACGATCAGAAGCGCCCCCGTCCATTCGCGCAGCGTCATCGACTCGCCGGCAAGAAAATAGGATGACACTGCGGCAACCACCAGCTCGAACATAAATAGCGTGATGGCGCGATTTGCCGGCAGGTAGGATACCGCATACTGCACCGCAAAGCCGGTACCGCACATCACGATACCCAGCAGCCCAAGTATCAGCCAGGCCTGCGGGCCGGATTCGGCCAGCTGGCCCGGCAGCCCGCCTTGCATCCAGAGCAAAGGCGCGGTCAGCAGCACCGTGCCGAACCAGACTCCGTATGATTTCGCCTCCACGCTCATATGGTTGGCGCGCCTCGACACCACGTTGGAAAACGCGAATGCCAGCCCAGCCGACATGCCGATCCACTCGGCAAAGTTCTGCGGCAGGGGCAGGCCTAGACTCGGTTCCCACAGCATGATGACCGCACCCAGGAACGACAGCAGAATAATCAGATAACCGTAACGATTCAGCCGTTCATCCAGCACCCAGTAGGAAAGCAGGACAGTCCAGAGCGGTGCCAGATAGAACAGCAACAGCACGCGCATCACCTCACCGTGCAATATTGCCAGCACGTAACCGAGGTTCGTCCAGCCTATGCTCAATACCAGCAATATCCCCCACCATCCGGCCCGGGGCAGTTCGCGCCACACGCGCGGCAGCAGAAAAACGCCAAACAGCATCGCCAGCAGATAGGCAACCAGCGTAGCCTGCGCTCCGGAGACGCCTGCCTCCTCAAGCACGCGGAAGGGATACCAGACCAGTCCCCACACCAGCGACCCGACCACTGTCCCCGCAATTGACATCGCATTCTTGTTCGATGACACCAGCCAGTCCCCTTGCATTGCACGTATAATGTGCGCCGTTTTTGCACACCGCCGAAACCGCATTTGAATCCGGATTTTCCCAATGAACCCAGACTTACAGAGACTGCAACCCTACCCTTTCCAGAAACTCGCGGCGCTGTTCCGCGAGGTCAAACCCGGCGAAACCAATCGACCCATCAGTCTGTCCATCGGCGAACCGAAGCATCCCACCCCACAGTTCATACGCGAGGCACTGACCGCAAACCTGGACGGCCTGGCTAATTATCCCACAACTGCCGGCAGCGACGCGCTGCGCAGCACCATATCAAACTGGCTGGCCAGGCGTTACGGGATACCCGCGCCGGATGCCAAAACTCAGGTCCTGCCGGTGAACGGCAGCCGCGAAGCGCTGTTCGCCTTCGCTCAGACGGTCGTCGATCGCAGCAGAAACAGCCCGGCCGTGGTCTGCCCTAACCCGTTCTACCAGATCTACGAAGGCGCAGCACTGCTGGCCGGCGCCACCCCGCACTTCCTCAACACCCTGCCGGAAGACAACTACGCGATGAATTTTTCGCAACTGCCCGAAGACGTCTGGCAGCGCACGCAACTGATCTATGTCTGCTCCCCCGGCAACCCGAACGGGCGGGTGATGCCCATGAAGGAGTGGCAAACCCTGTTCGAGATGAGCGATCGCCATGGTTTCGTCATCGCATCGGACGAATGCTATTCGGAGATCTATTTCGGCGATGACAAGCCGCTAGGCGCGCTGCAGGCCGCTCGTCAACTGGGCCGCGACGATTACCGGAATCTGGTGGTGTTCTCCAGCCTGTCCAAGCGCTCCAACGTGCCCGGCATGCGTTCCGGTTTTGTCGCGGGCGATGCGAAGGTGCTGGAGAAATTCGCGCTGTACCGCACCTATCACGGCTCAGCGATGAATCCCGCGATCCAGGCCGCCAGCATCGCCGCATGGAACGATGAAGCGCATGTGGCCGAAAATCGCCGTCTCTATGCTGAAAAATTCTCGCAAGTGGTCGAAATACTCAAACCGGTGTTGCCGGTGACGCTGCCGGATGCCGGCTTCTACCTGTGGATACGTACGCCGATCTCCGATACTGCCTTCGCGCAAGCCCTGTATCGCGACTATAATGTCACCGTATTGCCGGGCAGTTATCTCGCACGCGAGGTGAACGGTGTGAATCCCGGACAGGATTTCGTGCGCCTGGCGCTGGTGGCCGACACGCAGGAGACCGTCGAAGCCGCACGGCGCATCGCTCTTTTTGTCTCATCGCTCTAACTGAAACTTTACTGGAAATCATCATGGATCAATTGCAACAAATCATCGAACAGGGTTTTGAACGTCGCGCCGAAATCACTCCGCGCAATGCCGATGCGCAACTCAAGGAGGCGGTGGACAACGTCATCACCCAGCTCGACCAGGGCAAGCTTCGCGTCGCCGAAAAGATCAACGGTGAATGGGTCACCCACCAATGGCTGAAGAAGGCTGTGCTGCTGTCCTTCCGCCTGGAAGACAACGCCTTCATCAAGGGCGGCTTCACCAACTACTACGACAAGGTTCCCTCCAAGTTTGCCGACTACAACAGCCGCGATTTCCGCGAAGGTGGTTTCCGCGTAGTCCCGCCGGCTGCCGCACGCAAGGGCGCGTTCATCGCGAAGAACGTCGTGCTGATGCCCTCCTACGTGAACATCGGCGCCTACGTCGATGAAGGCACAATGGTCGACACCTGGGCCACGGTCGGCTCCTGCGCGCAGATCGGCAAGAACGTGCACCTGTCTGGCGGCGTCGGCATCGGCGGCGTGCTCGAACCGGTGCAGGCAAACCCGACCATCATCGGCGACAACTGCTTCATCGGCGCGCGCTCCGAGGTCGTCGAAGGCGTGATCGTCGAGGACAATGTGGTGATCTCGATGGGTGTATTCATCGGCCAGAGCACCAAGATCTACGACCGCGAGACCGGCGAGGTCCATTACGGCCGCGTCCCGGCCGGATCGGTTGTGGTAAGCGGCAGTCTGCCTTCCAAGGACGGCAGCTACAGCCTGTATTGCGCGGTCATCGTCAAGAAAGTCGATGCCAAGACCTTGTCCAAGGTAGGCATCAACGAACTGCTGCGCGGCATCTAGGCAGGATCGAGGATCGGGGATTGAACACCATGCGCGACGATCCTCGATCCCCGATCCGCCCCTCGACCTTAAGGAGAACGCCATGATCATCACGCCACTGCTCCAACTCGCAGCCAGCAAGAATGCATCCGACCTGTTCTTCTCGGTCGGGGCGCCGGTAAACATCAAGATCGACGGCGTGACTCTGCCGGTCAATGCACAGAATCTCGATGCGGAGGTGGTCAAGCGCATCGCTTACGAGATGATGACGCCGAAACAGGTCGCCGAGTTCGAGGCGGAACTGGAAGTGAACTTCTCGTTCAAGGCCGAAGGGGTCGGCAATTTTCGCATCAACGTCTTCCGCCAGCGCGGCAATGTCGCCATCGTGGTCCGCTTCATCAAGGCCAAGATTGAGAGTACCGAAGAGCTGCATCTGCCCGAGATACTGAAGACGCTGATCATGGAGAAGCGCGGCCTGATCCTGGTGGTCGGCGCGACCGGCTCGGGCAAATCCACCACGCTGGCCTCGATGATTGAACATCGCAGCCACTCCATAGGCGGGCATATCCTGACCATCGAAGAGCCGATCGAATACATGTTCAGCCACGGCAAATCCATCGTGAACCAGCGCGAGATCGGCACCGACACGCTTTCGTACGAGAAGGCCCTGCTGAGCGGGATGCGCGAGGCGCCTGACGTGCTGATGATCGGCGAAATCCGCGATCGCGAGACGCTCAAGCACGCGCTGATCTTCGCCCAGACAGGTCACCTGTGCCTAGCGACCCTGCATGCCAACAACAGCTATCATGCGCTCAACCGCATCGTGAACTTCTTCCCGTACGAATCGCGCCGTGGCGTGCTTGCCGACCTGTCGATGTGCCTGCGTGCGGTAATTTCGCAGCGGCTGGTGCGCAGCGTGCAGGGCAAGCAGGTTCCCGCTGTCGAAATACTGCTGAATACCACGCTGATCGCCGACCAGATCAAGAACGACGAGCTCGACAAGATACGCGAGTCCATCGAAAAAAGCGTTTCCGCAGGCTCGCAGACGTTCGAGCAGGCGCTCTACAAGCTGGTCAAGAAGGGCCTGATCACCAAGGAGGAGGCACTGAAAAATGCCGATTCCGCAAGCAACCTGTCTTCACTGCTCGATTTCTCCGAGCGCACCAATACCAACATGAAGATCTCGGCGTTCGACCCCAGCCAGATCGAACACGGGAGCGCGCCGTCGGGACAGGCCGATTTCACCGGGATCAAGCTGAACCTGAACGAATGAACATGAAACTGTATGGCATCCCCAACTGCAACACGGTAAAAAAGGCGCGCGACTGGTTGGTACGGCACGACATCGCCGTCGAATTCCACGACTTCAAGAAACATGGACTGGATTCCGCTACGGCGCAGAACTGGCTGAAACAGGCAGACTGGACCCGGCTGGTCAACCGCAGCGGCCTGACCTGGCGCGGCCTGTCTGAACAGCGCAAGCAGGAAGTAAGCGACGATGCATCCGCACTCTCACTGATGCTGGAAAAGCCCAGCGTCATCAAGCGCCCCGTGCTGGAACAGAATGGCAGACTGCTGCACATCGGTTTCGACGAAACCGCCTATTCGAATATCTTCAACAAGTAATTTCGCCATGTCCGATACCCTGCACCTCGCGCAAGCACTGATCGCCCGCCGCTCCCTGACACCCGACGATGCCGGATGCCAGGAAATCCTGATCGAACGTCTGGAGAAACTCGGCTTCAGGATCGAGCGCATGCGCTTCGGCAGCGTCGACAACCTGTGGGCGCGGCGCGGTACCTCCAATCCTGTGGTGGTCTTCGCCGGGCACACCGATGTTGTCCCCAGCGGTCCGGCGGAAAACTGGTTCAGCCCGCCGTTCGAGCCGACGATACGCGACGGCATGCTGTACGGACGCGGCGCGGCCGATATGAAGACCTCGGTCGCGGCGTTCATCACCGCCATCGAGGCATTCCTCGCGCAGCATCCCAATCACGACGGTTCGATCGCGCTGCTGATCACTTCGGACGAGGAAGGCGTGGCCGTGGACGGCACGGTGCGCGTCGTCGAAGTGCTGAAAGGGCGCGGCGAGAAGATCGACTATTGCATCGTCGGCGAACCCACTTCGAACAAGAAGGTCGGCGACATGATCAAGAACGGCCGGCGCGGCTCGCTGAACGGCACGCTGACCGTGAAGGGCATCCAGGGCCACATCGCCTACCCGCACCTGCTGAAGAACCCTATCCATCTGGCGGCGCCCGCAATCGCCGAACTGGCCGCCGCCACCTGGGACCAGGGAAACGAATACTTCCCGCCGACCTCCTGGCAGATCTCCAACATCAACGGCGGAACCGGCGCGACCAACGTGGTGCCGGGTACCGTCGAAATCCTGTTCAACTTCCGCTTTTCCACCGCTAGCACCGAACAGGGGCTGAAGGACCGTGTCCACGCGATCCTGGACAAGCACGGCTTCGAATACGACTTGGTCTGGGAACTCTCCGGCAAACCCTACCTCACCGCCAAGGGTAGCCTGGTCGATGCGATCAGCCGCGCGATCGAGCAGTCCTACGGCATCACCCCCGAGCTCTCCACCAGCGGCGGCACCTCGGACGGCCGCTTCATCGCCGACATCTGCCCTCAGGTGATCGAGTTCGGCCCGCTGAACGCCACGATACACAAGCTCAACGAATGCGTCGCGGTGGCCGACATCGAGCCGCTCAAGTCCACCTATCAACGCACCCTGGAAATCCTGCTGACCAAATGAGCAACTACTTCTTCGAGGCCTCCGTCACACTGCACACCCCGCGCGACTTCCTGCGCTTCGCGGTGAGCCGCTTCAACCAAGCAGGGCTGTTTTTCGGTCACGGCAGCAGCGACGCCTACGACGAGGCGGCCTATCTGATCCTGCACACCCTGCACCTGCCGCTGGACAACCTCGACCCGTTCCTCGACGCGAAACTGACCGAGGGCGAACGCGCCGCCGTGCTGCACATCATCCAGCAGCGTGTCGAGATGCGCATCCCCGCTGCCTACCTGACCCATCAGGCGTTCCTGGGCGACTTCAGCTTCTATGTCGATGAACGCGTCATCGTGCCGCGCTCGTTCATCGCCGAATTGCTGCGCGAACAGCTCAGCCCGTGGATCGCCGAGCCGGAGGATGTTCACAGCGTGCTCGACCTGTGCACCGGCAGCGGCTGCCTCGCGATCCTCGCTGCCCACGCCTTCCACAACGCGCAGGTGTATGCGGTCGACTTGTCCGAGGATGCGCTCGCGGTCGCCGAACGCAACGTCGGCGATTACGGCCTGCAGGACCGCGTACACCTGATCAAGTCGGACCTGTTCGCCAGTCTTGGCGACAAACGCTATGACCTCATCATCAGCAACCCGCCCTATGTCGATGCGGAATCGGTCGCAGCCCTGCCGGCGGAGTATCTGCACGAACCCAGGATGGCGCTGGGCAGCGGCGAAGACGGGCTGGACGCGACCCGGGTCATCCTCCAGAACGCCGCACAGCACCTCACCAACAATGGCATCCTGATCGTCGAGATCGGCCACAACCGCGACGCGCTGGAAGCCGCCTACCCCGACCTGCCGTTCACCTGGCTGGATGTCAGCGCGGGCGACCAGTTCGTGTTCATGCTGCACAGGAATGATTTGCCCTGATGTCGTCAGTAGACCATTACGAAAACTTCCCGGTCGCCTCCGTCCTGATGCCCAAGCGGCTGCGCAAGCCGGTCGCTGCGATCTACCATTTCGCGCGCGCCGCGGACGACATCGCCGACGAGGGCGACCTGCCCGATGCAGAACGGCTGCGCCAGCTCGACGAGTTCCGCGACGAGCTGGCACACATCGCCAACGGAGAGACCCCGATCACCCCGCTGTTCCGCAACCTGGCCGCAGAAGTCAGACAGCACACGCTGCCGATGCAACCGCTGCACGACCTGCTCGCCGCATTCTCGCAGGACGTGGTCAAGAAGCGTTATGCGGACTACGACGAGCTGCTCGACTACTGCCGCCGCTCCGCCAACCCGGTCGGCAACCTGCTGCTGCACCTGTACGGCGAGGCCACCGAGGTGAATCTTCGATACAGCGACGCGATCTGCACCAGCCTGCAACTGATCAACTTCTGGCAGGATGTCGCAAAGGACTGGGCAATCGGGCGGGTGTACCTGCCGCAGGACGACCTCGCAAAGTTCGGCGTCCGCGAGGAACAGATCGCGCAGGGCGTCTGCGACGGTGCCTGGCGCGCCCTCATGAAGTTCCAGGTGGACCGCGCCCGCGCGTTGATGCTTTCCGGCAAGCCGCTGGGCACGATACTCACCGGGCGCATCGGCCTGGAGATGCGCATGATCATCGCCGGCGGCCTGCGCGTCCTCGACAAGCTGGAGCATGTGCAGTACGACATGTTCCGCAGCCGTCCCGTACTGAAATCCCACGACTGGCTTATCATGCTGGCCAAAAGCGCACCCTTCTGACATGACACCTTTTGCATACTGCCAGGACAAATGCCGCCGCAGCGGCTCCAGCTTCACCAGCAGCTTCCGCTTCCTGCCGCGCGAAAAGCGCGAGGCGATGACGGTGCTGTACGCCTACTGCCGCGAGATCGACGACGTGGTGGACGAATGCTCCGATGCCGGCGTGGCGCGCACCGCGCTGAACTGGTGGCGCGGCGAAATCGCCGCCGTCTATGGCGGCAAGCCCACCCACCCGGTGTGCCAGGCGCTGGTCCCCGTCGTCAAACGCTACAACCTTCCGCAGGAACACCTGCTGGAGATCATCGACGGCATGGAGATGGACCTCGACCAGCCGCGCTATCCCGACTTCAAGTCGCTGCAACTGTACTGCTACCGAGTCGCCTCGGTGGTCGGCCTGCTGTCGGCCGAGATCTTCGGCTACACCGACCGCGAGACGCTGAAATACGCGCACGACCTCGGCATCGCATTCCAGCTCACCAACATCATCCGCGACGTCGGTGAGGACGCGCGGCGCAACCGCATCTACCTGCCAATGGAAGAGTTGCAACAGTTCGGCGTGACCGCCGCCGACATCCTCAATGCAAACGAGACCGAAGGCTTCCACAGGCTGATGGCATTCCAGATCGAACGGGCGCGCCGTTACTACCGGCAGGCATTCGAGCACCTGCCCGCTGCCGACCGCAAGGCCCAGCGCGCTGGCCTGATCATGGCGGCGATCTATCAGGCCGTGCTAAACGAGGTCGAAAGCAGCGGCAGCCACGTGCTCAAAGAGCGCGTATCGCTGACGCCCACCTACAAGCTCTGGCTAGCCCTGAAAGCATGGCTGAAAAAATAAGCGTCGGCATCATCGGCGGCGGCTACGCGGGCATGGCCGCCGCAGCCGAACTCGCTGCGCGCAACATCCCGGTCACCGTGTACGAGAGCGCAAAACAGCTCGGCGGCCGCGCGCGCGGTGTGGAGTACAACGACGTGCAACTGGACAACGGCCAGCACCAGCTGCTCGGCTGCTACCGCGAGACGCGGCGTCTGGGCGAGCTGGTCGGCGGCGCCGTCGAACGGGATTTCCTGACCCGGCCGCGGCACC
>DASWTZ010000093.1:0-6184 GCA_036401875.1 Gallionella sp. | reverse complement strand
GACGTCATTTCCGAGGTGGCCTTCTGCTACATGGACCTGCTGCACCGCAAGCACCGCGACCTGGCTTTCCGCTTCCTGAATGCGTGGCTGGAAGCCAGCGGCGACTATCAGGGCCTCGCGCTGCTACGTTATTACGCCGTTTACCGCGCGATGGTGCGCGCGAAAGTGGCCGCGCTGCGCGCTGCGCAGTCCGGTGGCGGCGAGGAAGTGCTTGCCTACCTGCAACTGGCTGAACAGCTGACCCTGATTCCGCCCTTGCAGCTGTGGATAACCCACGGAATGTCTGGCTGCGGCAAGACCACGCTGTCCCAGTCGCTGCTGCAGGAACATGGCATGGTGCGCCTGCGATCTGATGTCGAGCGCAAGCGGCTGGCGGGCCTCGCCGCCACAGCAGCCAGTGGCAGCGGAATAGCGTCTGGGCTGTACACACCGGATGCCAGCCGCCGCACCTACATGCATCTGGCCGCATTGGCCGAAGCCCTGCTGGTCGCCAGGTGGCCGGTGATCGTCGATGCGGCATTCCTCGCGCGCTGGCAGCGCGACCTGTTCCGCGATCTCGCGCAACGATTGGCGCTGCCCTTCCGCATCCTCGACATCCAGTCCGATCACGCGACGCTGCGCGAGCGCATCGTCCGGCGTTCTGCGATGGGGACGGATGCCTCGGAAGCTGGACTCGACGCGTTGCAGCACCAGATCGCGACAGCCGAGCCGCTGGAACCGGACGAGCTGGAATACGTGACGCGCCCAACCTGACTCGCGCAGCCCCCAACTGACGATAACGTCGTCCAACATCACTCATCCTGTGGTCTTTTTCTGCTGCTGGACCAGCCGTTTGCTTCTCATCATTGCAATTCAAACAGATGTTTGATACACTTGTTTGATTCCTTTCCCTGAGTACACACACCTCTTATGAATCCATCCCCGGTGAATCAACCAGCTCATACGGAGCTCCCGGAGAGCACCCGTGACCGGCTGATCGCATCCGCGCGCGAAGTCTTTGCGGAATCCGGCTTCAAGGGCGCGACCATCCGTGAGATATGCCGCCGCGCCGAAGTCAACGTTGCAGCGGTGAACTATCACTTCAACGGCAAGGAAGCGCTGTTCATGGCGGCGCTGGAACTGGAGCCACTCGAAAATCTGATCGGCCAGGCCGATGCGGCGACCAACGCGGAAGATAGACTGGCCGGCTTCATCCGCGAATTCCTGATCCGCCTGATGGAAGGCTACTGCACGCCGCACAGCCAGCTGATCATGCGCGAACTGCTCGAGCCCTCACCCGCGCTCGACAGCATCGCCAGCGAATTCATCGCGCCGCTGCACGAACACCTGGCCGGTCTGGTACGCGAAATTGCCGGGGGCCGGCTCACTGACGACGCGGTGCGCCGCTGCGTGTTCAGCGTCTTCGGCCAGTGCTCCTACTACCGCAACTCCAGGGAGATGAACCGGCGCATCTATCCGGCGCTGGATTACGACGCCGCCGAGATAGAGGCGACCGCCCTGCAGATCACCGAATTCTCGCTGGCCGGCATCAGAAAGCTGGCTGGCAAGTGAACCCACACACCAATTAACAGAAGGCAGTCCCGCTGCCTGCGACAACTGGAGAACCGACATGATGCAACATACCCCGCAACACCCCGCCGCAAGCACACTGGCCGGGCTAATTCTGGCAGCCCTGCTGGCCGGCTGCGGCGCAAAAGACCAATCCGGCAAGCCGGCCGGGCCGGGCGCAGCACCGCCGCCAGCCGAGGTCGACGTGATCTCCGTCAGGTCCGGTCCGGTGACGCAGACCCAGGACCTGCCCGGCCGCCTGCAGGCGTACCGCACTGCGCAGGTGCGCGCACGCGTGGAGGGCGTCGTCGAAAAGCGCCTGTTCACCGAGGGCAGCGACGTAAAGGCCGGACAACCGCTCTACCAGATCTACATCGGTAACTACAGCAACGATTACGAAGCGGCGCGTGCCGATGCCACGCTCGCGCAGGAGAACCTTGAGCGCGCAAAGCTGCTGCTCGAAGCCAAGGTGGTGAGCCAGCAGGAATACGAACAGACCGCGGCCCGGGCCAAGCAGGCCGAGGCGGCGCTGGGCAGGGCGCGCGAGAACTGGCAAAACACCCGCGTACCGGCCCCGATCTCAGGACGCATCGGCCGCTCGCTGGTCACCGAGGGCGCACTGGTCGGTCGCGGCGAGGCGACGCTGCTCACCACGATAGAGCAGACCAACAAGCTCTACGTGAACTTCACGCAATCCGAAGCGGACATCATGCAGCTGCGCCGTGCGGTGAAAAACGGCACGCTCGCGCACACCGGAGCGACCCGCATCGAACTCGTGCTTGACGACGGCAGCCTGTACCCGCTTCCCGGCAAGCTGCTGTTCACCGACATGGCGGCCGATCCGTCCACCGGCAGCGTCTCGATGCGCGCCGAAATCCCCAATCCCGAAGGCGAGCTGATGCCCGGCATGTTCGTGACGGTCCGCTTCCCCGAGGCGGTGAACGAAAACGCGATCAGCGTACCGCAGCGCGCCGTGCAGATGAACGCGCAGGGCCCGTTCGTGACCGTGATCGACGCCGACAGCAAGGCCAGCCCGCGCCCAGTGAAGCTGGGCAGTATGGCCGGCGGCGACTTCGTCATCGAATCCGGCCTGCGGCCCGGAGAACAGGTGATCGTCAACGGCCTGCAGAAGGCGCGTCCCGGCACCGTGGTTAAACCGGTGCTGCTCGAACCCGAGCCTGCCGCATCGCCCGCAAAGAATCAGGAGTAAGCCGTGATCGCAAAATTTTTCATCGACAGGCCGATCTTCGCCTGGGTCATTGCCATCGTCATCCTGATGAGCGGCGCGCTGGCCTTGCGCAGCCTGCCGGTCTCGTCCTATCCGGCCGTTGCTCCTCCGGCACTGTCGGTGTCCATCACCTACCCCGGCGCCTCGGCACAGGTGGTAGAAGAGACCGCCATCGCGCTGATCGAACAGGAATTGAACGGCATCGAGCACCTGCTGTACATGGAGTCCGCTTCCGAGCAGGGGATCGGCAGCATCACGCTGACCTTCGAGGCCGGAACCGACCTCGACACCGCCTCGGTGGAAACGCAGAACCGCATCAAACGAGCGGAAGTGCGTCTGCCCGAAGAGGTGCGGCGTCTCGGCGTCAGGGTGGTGAAGTCGGCGCGCAACTACCTGATGATGGTGTCGCTCATCTCGCCGGACAAGAGCTACGACAACGTCGCACTCGGCAGCTACAGCGCGGCGCACGTGCTGGAAAGCATACTGCGCGTGCCCGGGGTGGGCGAGGCCATGCAGTTCGGCACCGAATACTCGATGCGCATCTGGCTCAAACCGGATCGGTTGCAGGCATACGGACTGTCCCCGTCCGACATCAGCAACGCCGTGCGCGCGCAAAATGCCCAGCTGGCCATCGGCGAGCTAGGACAATTGCCCGCGCTGGATGGGCAGCAACTCAACGCGATCATCGTAACCAAAGGACGTTTGTCCACAGTCGAAGAATTCCGCAACGTCATCGTGCGTGCCAACCCTGACGGCTCCACGGTTCGCGTCAGGGACGTGGCCCGCGTGGAACTCGGCGCGCAGGATTACTCGATCGCTGCGCGCATCGACGGCGAGCCGACCTCGACCATCGCGATCCGTCTGGCACCGGGCGCGAACGCGCTGGATACCGCCAAGGCTGTGAAGGCCCGGATGACCGAGCTATCGAAGTTCTTCCCCCAAGGCATGGAGTGGCTGGTGCCCTATGACACCTCCAAGTTCGTCGAGATCTCGATCACCGAGGTGGTGAAGACGCTGGTGGAGGCGATCATCCTGGTGTTCCTGGTTATGTACCTGTTCCTGGAAAACTTCCGCGCCACTCTGATCCCGACCATCGTCGTGCCGGTCGCGCTGACCGGTGCCACGGTCGGGCTGTACCTGCTCGGCTACTCGATCAACACCCTCACCCTTTTCGCGATGGTGCTCGCGATCGGGGTGATCGTCGACGACGCGATCGTCGTCGTCGAGAACGTCGAGCGCATCATGGTCGAGGAAGGCCTGCCGCCGAGAGAGGCGACGCGCAAGGCGATGGGCCAGATCTTCAACGCGATCATCGCGATCACGCTGGTACTGGTCGCGGTGTTCATCCCGATGGCATTCTTCAGCGGCACGGTGGGCGCCATCTACAAACAGTTCGCGGTGACACTGGTGCTGACCATCCTGTTCTCGCTGCTGATGGCGCTGACGCTGACGCCGGCGCTGTGCGCCACGCTGCTGAGGCACACGCCGGGGCATGAACTCAAACCGAGCCGCGGCTTCTTCGGCTGGTTCAACCGCTTCTTCGCGCGCGTCACCAGCGGCTACCAGGCAGGTGTCGCCCATGCGATCAAGCGCACCGGGCGTTACCTGATCCTCTACGCGGTGATCCTGGCCGCGGTGGGCGCACTGTTCTGGAAGCTGCCGACCAGCTTCCTGCCGGAAGAAGACCAGGGTTATTTCATCAACATCATCCAGCTGCCCTCCGGCGCGACCCGCGAACGCACCCAGGAGGTGCTGACCCAGGTCGAACAGTTCTACCTCAAGCAACCCGAGGTGGAGCATGTGATCGGCGTGGCCGGTATCTCGTTCTTTGGTCGCGGCCAGAACGCGGCGATCGCCTTTGTGCGGCTTAAGGGCTGGGACGAGCGCCCCAAAGAAGAGAGCTCCGCCTCGGCTATGGTGCAACGCGCCAACATGATGCTGTTCCGCATCAAGCAGGCGATGATATTCGCGATCAACGTGCCGCCGATCCCCGAGCTGGCCGCCGCCGGCGGTTTCGATTTCCGCCTGCAGGACAGGGGCGGGGTCGGCCGCGAAAAACTGATGGAAGCACGCAACATGGTACTGGGCATGGCCAGCCAGAACCCCGTGCTGACCCGCGTGCGCCCGGAAGGGCAGGAACCGTCGCCGCAGCTGCAACTGAACATCAATACGCTCAAGGCGCGCGCGCTCGGCATCGATTCCGCCGAGCTAAACGTTGCGCTGCAATCGCTGCTCGGCGTCTCCTACATCAACGACTTCGTGCGCGAGGGCCGCATCCTGCGCGTGCAGATGCAGGCCGAGGCGAAGACCCGTTCGACGCCGCAGCAGATACTGCGCGTTCCGGTGCGCAATGCGCAGGGCGGTATGGTGCCGCTGTCCGAGATCGCCACGCTGCGCTGGACGGTCGGGGCACCCAAGCTCGACCGCTACAACGGCATCCCGTCGATGAAGATCTCGGGCAGCCCCGCGCCCGGCAAGAGCTCCGGTGACGCGCTGCAGGCGATGCAGGACATCGCCGGGAAGCTACCGCCGGGCATAGGCTTCGAATGGTCCGGCGCATCCTACGACGAGAGCAGGTCCGGCGCGCAGGCGGGCTTGTTGTTCGCGCTGTCGCTGGTCGCGGTGTTCCTGTGCCTCGCCGCGCTGTACGAGAGCTGGTCGATCCCGTTCGCGGTTATCCTGGTGGTGCCCATCGGCGTGCTCGGCGCGCTGCTGGCGGTATGGCTGCGCGACCTGCCCAACGACGTGTACTTCAAGGTCGGTCTGATCGTCATCATCGGCCTGTCGACCAAGAATGCGATCCTGATCATCGAGTTCGCGCGCACCCTGCAGGAGCAGGGCAAGAGCCTGTATGACGCCACCATCGAGGCGTGCCGCCTGCGCTTCCGGCCCATCCTGATGACCTCGATCGCGTTCATGCTCGGCGTGCTGCCGCTCGCGATTTCGTCCGGCGCCGGCGCCAACGGCCGCCATGCCATCGGTACCGGGGTGATGGGCGGCATGTTCACCGCGACCGTGCTGGCAGTATTCCTGATACCGGTATTTTTCGTCGTGGTGCGCCGCTTCTTTCCCGGCAAACCGGCCCTAACACAGGAGCACAACCATGCTTAAACGCCAATTGAACAGGACGCTGATGCTGCTGGCAGCCGGCGCCGCACTGACCGCATGTTCGGCCGGGCCGGATTACCGGCGCCCGGAAATAGATCTGCCCGGGCAATGGTCACCTAAAGACGACGGCAGCCAGTCCACCAGTACCACAGGCGAACGCTGGTGGAGCCTGTATGCCGACCCGGTGCTGGACCGGCTCGAAGAGGAGGCGCTGGCGCACAATGCCGATATGCAAGTGGCGCTGGCGCGGGTGTTCGAGGTGCGCGCGCTGCTCGATGTCGCCGGTGCGGCGCAGTATCC
>DASWTZ010000092.1:0-15527 GCA_036401875.1 Gallionella sp. | reverse complement strand
AGAACAGCACGATGATCGGCACGAATGCGGCGACTGTCGCGACCCCGTTGTATACGCCGTCGAGCAGCAGGCCCTGCATGTATTGTGGCAGGCCGGCCAGCAGCGGCTCCAGGGCGGCGGCGCGGAGCCAGTCGAGCAGGTCGGCGATCGCGCCCTGGAACGGCTGGCCGAACAGGAACACGCCCTGGAACAACAGGTACATCACTGCAAAGAAGATCGGCAGCCCCAGCCACGGATGCAGCATGAAACTGTCGATTTTTTCGGTGAGCGCGTCCGACATCCGCGCGGGGACCTGCACGGTGTGCTTGAGCACGCGCACCATCTCGTTCTCCAGATGCGCATCCGGCTCCAACTGGCTGCGCAGTTGCTCCGCCATGCCGGGCGTCGGGTAGCGCAGCGCCTTGGTGATCGCGTGCAGCGCCTCCGGATAACCGTTTCCGTACTTCGCACTGAGCTGGAAGATCGGCATGTCCAGCAACTCGGACATCTTCTGTGCGTCGACGATGATGCCGAACTTCTTCGCCTCGTCGGACATGTTCAGGATGACGACGATGTTGAGGTTGAGCTGTTTGAGTTGCAGCAGCAGGCTGATCTGCCGCTCGATCTGGGTGGTGTTGAGGACGACCAGCGCGAGATCAGGCACGTTGTCGTGCAGGAAGTGGCGCACCACCTGCTCGTCGTCGGAAAAGCCGTGCAGGTCGTAGATGCCGGGCAGATCGATGACCTCGACCATGTCGTTGCCCAGCAGAATCTTGCCGCTAAGCAGCTCGACGGTGATGCCCGGCCAGTTGCCGACCCGTGCCGCCCCGCCGGTCATGCGGTTAAACAGCGTGGACTTGCCGGTATTGGGCATACCCAGCAACGCGATGCGTTTCATGGTGTCTGCACCTCGATTCTGGCGGCCTCGCTGCGCCGCAGCATAACGTCGGTAGTGCCGATACGCACCTGCAGCGGCCCGGAAAAACTCGCTTTGCGTATCAGCTCGACCCGCTTGCCGCTGCGAAAACCCAGCGCCTGCAGGCGCAGGTGCAGCGCCTCCTCGGCGTGTATCGACACGATGGTGGCGCTCTCGCCGGGCCGCAGGTCGACCAGCGCGGTCGGCGGCTGGTTGAAGGACAAATCCGGCTGCATGGCCATTGCTAATGCCCCCTGACTGGCATCATGGGCCAGCCGCCGCAGGCACGAACCGCCGCCGGAAGCGGCAAAAGGGCGATACAAATGGTCTTCACGACGAACCTTTTCAATGATTTATCAAAATGATAATGGTTCTCATTTGCAACCGCAAGCGGGTTCAGGCATGATCGAAAAAATGACTAGCGAGCGCCGAAACATGGACAAAACCAGACCAGAACACCTGAAGGACGCCGGCCTGAAATCCACTGTGCCGCGCCTCAACATCCTCAACCTGTTCAAATCCTCGCAGGAGCGCCACATGAGCGCGGAGGATGTGTACAAACACCTGCTGGCCAGCGGGGACGATGTGGGGCTTGCCACGGTGTACCGCGTACTGACCCAGTTCGAGCAGGCAGGCCTGCTGGTGCGCCACTATTTCGAGGGCGGCAAGTCGGTGTTTGAACTCAACCAGGGCAGGCATCACGACCACATCGTTTGCATGCAATGTGGCCATGTCGAGGAGTTCTACGACGAGGCCATCGAGTCGCGCCAGGAAAAGGTCGCCGCCGAGCACGGTTTTGCCGTTCACAACCATTCGCTGCACATCTATGCGGACTGCCTCAGGAAGAAGTGCCCGCACAAGCGCTAGAAAAACAGCGATGTGCCTATTTGCCGCACCGGTCTTGGGCGTGTTGCGGTATTGCGGTAGAATGCCCTCTTTAATTTTCCCGTCATGGCCAAAACAATGATCAAAGGCAGTATTGTCGCAATCGTCACGCCGATGCTCGAGGACGGCAGCCTCGATCTGCCCGCGTTCCGCGCGCTGATCGACTTCCACATCGCGCAGGGTACCGACGGCATCGTGGTAGTCGGCACGACCGGCGAATCGCCGACCGTCAATGTGGAAGAGCATGAGTTGCTGATCGCTGAGGCGGTGAAGCACGCCGCAGGCCGCATCCCCGTGATCGCCGGGACCGGCGCCAACTCGACCCGCGAAGCCGTCGCACTGGCTTCCTACGCGAAAAAGACCGGCGCTAATGCCTCGCTGACCGTCGTCCCCTATTACAACAAGCCCACCCAGGAAGGCCTGTACCAGCACTTCAGGACCATCGCGGAAGCGGTGGACATGCCTCACATCCTGTACAACGTGCCGGGACGCACCGTGGCGGACATGAGCAACGATACCGTGCTGCGTCTGGCGCAGATCCCCAACATCGTCGGCATCAAGGATGCGACCGGAAACATCGAGCGCGGCAGCGACCTGCTGCAGCGTGCATCTGCATCGAGGCAAACAATCGGCGACTTCGCGATCTACAGCGGCGACGACGCGAGCACGCTGGCGCTGATGTTGCTCGGCGCGCACGGCACGATCTCGGTGACCGCCAACGTGGCACCCAGACTGATGCACGAGATGTGCGCGGCCGCCCTGAACGGCGAGGTCGCCAAGGCGCGCGAGATCAATTTCCGTCTGCTCGGCCTACACCGCAACCTGTTCCTCGAGGCCAATCCGATCCCGGTCAAATGGGCGGTGGCGCGCATGGGCATGATGAAAAACAGCTTGCGCCTGCCGCTCACGCCGTTGTCGCCGACCGCCCATGCGGCAGTCGAATCGGCGATGCGCCAGGCCGGCGCACTCGATTGAACAAGCGGTATAGCCGGAGAGAAACAATGAAAGTTTTGCATGTAGGAATTTCCTGTGCGGTAGCGGTTGCGCTGGCGGCTTGCAGCTCGACCGGCAAGGGCGACGACCGTTTCGATTATGGCGCCAAGGCGCAGCAAACGCCCGGACTGGAAGTGCCGCCCGACCTGACCGTTCCGCGCAGCGACGAACGCTTCAGGATTCCCCAAGCCGAGGGCGCTGCCAGCGCCAACCTTTCGGATATCAGCAAAGGTGGCATCCAGAACCAAGCCGATGCGGTGTTGCCGGCGCTACAATGGGTGCGCTTGGAACGCAATGGCGCGAAACGCTGGCTGGTCGTCAACGACAATGCGGATAGCGTGTGGCCAGTGGTCAGGGCTTTCTGGCTGGAATTGGGATTATCCATCAGCAGCGAGGAAACCGCGGCCGGCGTGATGGAAACACACTGGGCGGAAAACCTCGTAGCACCCCGTGACGACAAAACCGCCCAAGCCATCGCCGGCACCCGCGACAAGTACCTCACCCGCCTGGAGCGCAGCAAGGATGGCGCAAGCACCGAGATCCATATCTCCCATCGCGGCATCGAGGAGGTGGTCTCGGACACCGGCTCCCGCTGGAAATCGCGCGCCCCCGATACCGAACTGGAAGCGGCAATGCTGCAGCGCCTGATGTTGCGCATGGGCGCCAGCCGGGCAGAAGCCGAACGCGCGCTGGCGGCCAGCGCGGTTCCTACTGCCGGCACGGCAATTTCCGACAGCAATACCGAGCCTGCCGGCACGGCCAGCCTGCGCAAGCTCGAGGGCGATGATGTGACCATCGTGGTGAACGATCCGTTCGACCGTGCCTGGCGCAAGGTGGGTCTGGCCCTTGATGATTCGAGCCTCGCCGTCGAGGACCGCGACCGCGAGAAAGGCATCTACTACCTGCGCCCGATCAAGGTCGAACGCAGCTGGTACAGCCTCAAGAGCGACGAAGACACCGACCGCCAGTATCGCGTCAACGTCAAGGACGGCGGCAAGACCTGCGAGGTGACGATCACCGACCAGGATGGCGTCAGCAACAAGGCCGCCCGACAGATGCTCGAAGCGCTCTACAAGAACATCAACAAACAATAGGTTTCATGCGCTTCTCGTCCCTGGGCAGCGGCAGCGAGGGCAATGCCCTGTTGGTCGCGGCGGGCCGGACGCATGTACTGATGGACTGCGGCTTCGGCCTGCGCGACACGGTGTCCCGGCTTGCGCGGCTGGGCGTGTCGCCCGAACAGCTCGATGGCATCGTCGTCACTCATGAACACGGCGACCACATCGGAGGAGTCGCCCGGCTGGCACGCAAATTCGACCTGCCGGTCTGGCTCACTCACGGCACGCTGCGCACCCAGCCGAAAGCCTTTGCCGGCATCCCGTCCCTTTGCGAGATCGGCCCCCAGCAGCCCTTCGCCATCGGCGACATCGAGATCACCCCCTACCCCGTCCCGCACGATGCCGCCGAACCGGTGCAGTTCGTCTTCAGCGACGGCGCGCGGCGACTGGGCGTCCTGACCGACATCGGATCGGGAACCCCGCATGTCGAGACGGTGCTGAGCGGCTGCGATGCGCTGGTGCTCGAATGCAATCACGATACCGGCATGCTGATGGGTGGACCTTACCCATACAGCCTCAAGCAGCGAGTGAGCGGACGCTTCGGCCATTTGAGCAATGAAGAGGCGGCAGGACTGCTGGCCAGGCTGGATGTGAGCCGGTTGCAGCACCTCGTCGCCGCGCACCTGAGCCGGCAGAACAACACGCCGGAACTTGCCGTGCGCGCATTGTGCATGGTGGTGAATCGTCCGGCAGACTGGGTGGGCGTGGCGACCCAGACAGAAGGATTCGATTGGCGCAGGATAGACTGAATCTCGCGCATAAAAAAAGCCGGCTTGCGCCGGCTTTTTCTGGCACTGGAAGCAATTACTTCGCAGCAGCTGGTGCAGCGGCAGGAGCGGCAGCTGGTGCAGCAGCAGCGTCTGCTGCAGGAGCAGCTGCAGGAGCAGCTTCGGCTGCTGCAGGAGCAGCAGCAGGAGCTTCAGCTGCCTTCTCGCCGCAAGCGACCAGAGTGAGTGCCAACAGAGCTGCAACAATAGCGGAGAATTTCATTTTATATTTCCTTTGTTTGTCAAAAAGATAACGCATAAGCTGCCCGGTTTCGCGGGACGCGGAAATCAAGGGCGGCGCATCTTACCAACTTATATGAAAAAGTCCAGCGAGTTGAATGGCAAATTCCCTAAAGCCCCAATTTTGAAGGGGAAATGCCTGCGTGTGAGGCAGCCCACATCTCCAAAAAGCGCGATTTCAGCGCACGCGCACCCTCGGGGTCGTTTTCCCCCAGAATGCCGCGCGGGTCATCGAAGTGAAAGCGGCGAACATAATGCGAGTCGTCCGCAACTGAAAACGGTTCGGATATGTATTGCAGGTTAGGCGGGGTCCGGTAGATGAACATGCTTGAGCCGAACTGCTGCAACAGCATGATCATGCGCGGACATAGCGTGGCCAGATAATGGGTATCGTGGGTCAGCACATACAGACGATGCGCCGGATTGGCGAGCAGGAAATGCCGCAATGTCAGGTAGCGCGCCTCGGAATTAAACCCCATGCCGTCGAAGTTTTTCTCGAACAGATACAGTTCGCGCTGAGCGAGAGTGCACAGTTTGTCCAGCGCACCAGTATAGTCCGCGATCCCGTCCAGTCTGGTGTGTTGCGTGTCATCACTCATGCGAGTCCCCTGTCCCTCGGCTTCAACTGGCGAAAATATAGCCGTCCCGGTACCACTGGTAAAGCAGTTCGCACAGCTCGTCAGTGCACTCAACCGGTGCATCCAGTTCTCGCGCATCCGCCAGTAAACGCAGCACCGGGTAGTCCTGCGGTGACGTCTGAAGCGCCTCGCCGTTGATGAATATCCATCCGTCGCGGCACAGCATCTGAGTCTTCAGGTCGAGGCGCACGCCGTATTTCTGCATCGCCTGCCGGAACCTGGCCGGGCTGACCAGACGATCCGGCACGTCGAAATAGATGTGCGGCTTGGGTTCGCTCAGGTAACTGCCGAGGAAGTTTGCGATATCCTCCCTGTCCCAACGCACCTGCTTGATCGCCTGCTCCACCTGCCGCAACATCGCATCGCTGATCTCCGAGGGATGCGGCTGCGCCTTCAGGTCCGGGTCGGCGTACATGCCGCCGACCTCGATGCGGTCCTGGAGGTAAACGAGGAATTGCTCGGCCAGCTCCTGGTAGGCCGGGGTGCGGAAGCCGATCGAGTAGGTCATGCAGTCGTCCTCGGCGATGCCGTTATGCGCACAATGCGGCGGCAGGTACAGCATGTCGCCGGCCTCCAGCACCCATTCCTGCTCCACCCTGAAGTCCTTCAGGATGCGAAGCGGCGCACCCTCGATCAGCGTGCGATCGGCCTGGGTGGAAATCTGCCAGTGGCGGTGGCCAAGGCCCTGCAACAGGAACACGTCGTAGGAATCGAAGTGCGGCCCCACCCCGCCGCCCCTAGGCGCATAGCTCACCATCAGGTCGTCCAGCCGCGCATGCGGGATAAAGGAAAAATGCCTGAGCAGGTCGGCGGCCTCAGGCAAGTGGTGGTTCACCCCCTGCACCAGCACCGTCCATTTTGTCTTGCCGAAACCGGAGAAATCCCCAGGCTCGAACGGCGAGTGGCGCAGGTCGAACTTGCCGCGCGCTTGGGTCACCAGCCGCGCCTGTGCGTCTTCGCTGCAGGCAAGATCGATCAGTTGCTGCGGATCGAGCAGCCCCGTGAAATCGGGAAAAGCCTTGCGGATCAGCAGCGGTTTCTTCTGCCAGTAGTCGCGCAGGAACTGGTCGACCGTCAGCCCGCCCAGCATCGTGAGTTTGTTTTTCATGGCCGGATTATAGCCGCCCGGATATGGGGGAGCGGGATAAAAAAATTATTAAGGCGCTGCGAATATGTATAGAATACGTGCCAGGGGGAAATGCAAATGCCGCAATCTGCACCACTCACCGCCGGGATGGAAGCGCCGCACTTCGAATTGCCCGATGCCGACATGAAGCCCTTTGCGCTCGCGTCGGTCCTGGGCAGGAAAAATGTTGTGTTGTACTTTTACCCGAAGGACGATACCCCCGGCTGCACAATGGAAGCCAACGAATTCAGCGAGCTCGAGGAAGATTTCGCGAAATACGACACTATTGTGATCGGCATCAGCCGTGACGATTGCCTGAGTCACGCCTCTTTCCGCGACAAGTACGGCCTGTCCGTATTATTGCTGTCCGACCCCGATGCGCGCGTGTGCAAGCGCTATGGTGTGATGCATGAAAAAGAAGTGGACGGGCACAAGAAGCAGGCCATTCAGCGCTCCACCTTTGTAATGGACAGGCACGGCAAGCTGCGGCACACCGTGTACGGGGTACACGCGCACGGACACGCACAGGAAATACTCAATTTAATAAAGGAACTCAAATGAAAGTCGCAAAAGACACAGTCGTATCCCTGAATTATGAATTATTCGACTCGACCGGCGAACTGCTGGAAAAGGTCGACGACCAGATCAGCTACCTGCATGGCGGCTATGATGGCATCTTCCCGCTGGTCGAGGAAGCGTTGCACGGCAAGAGTGTCGGCGAAAAATGCAGCGTCACGATGAAGCCGGATGACGCCTTTGGCGAATACGACCACAACCTGGTCGAAGTCGAGCCGCGCAGCTCCTTCCCCAAGGAAGTTGCTGTCGGCATGCAGTTCGAGGGCGCGCCCGAGTCTTCGGACGAGGAGGATTTCATGCTCTTCACCGTGGTCGACGTGACAGACGACGAAGTAACGGTGGATGGCAACCATCCGCTGGCCGGCAAGACACTCACCTTCAACTGCACCGTCACCGGGGTGCGTCAGGCATCGGAAGAAGAACTGGAACATGGCCACGTGCACGATGCGGGCGGACATGTGCACTGACCTGCGCAATATCGCACCAACCCGGCAAGCCCCGCCCCGCGCGGGGCTTGTTCATTCCGGTCACCCGATCAACTGCCCATGGACCCGGCTGCTATAAACAGAATTGCGCTGCCAGCCAGTCGGCCACCTCGGCGGCGCCCCGGGGAACCAGCGGCGCCGCAGGCGGCGCGTCCCACAGGCATTCCAGCTCACGCTCCAGCGCACCTTGCTCCAGCGCCAGTCGCGTGACCCGGCGTGCAACGCCGTGTTCATGCAGCCACTCGACCAGCGACGGCGCCTCCGGCCAGTCGGAACGATCGACATACAACACCGGGATGCCGCTGCATGCCGACTCGACGAAGCTGCCGTAACCCGGTTTGCACAGCAACGCATCAGAGCTGGCCAGCACGTCGCCGAAGCCCATCTCCAGCGATTCGAGCGCGATGGCATCGTGATGTTCGATCCGCCAGCCTTGCTGCACCAGCCAGCGCACCCCGTCGATGCGCGGCCAGCGCTCGATCGGCAGGCGGCTGGCAATGCCGCCCAGGCTGACCAGCACCAGCTTCTGCCGCTCCGACAGCTTCAGCCGGCGGTGCAACTCGTCACGCCGGTTGCTGCCGACCGCCGCGATGGGCGCGACCGGGATCAGGTTGGACAGCTCATCCATCGCCATGCCGGGTGTGGCGCGCAGGAAGGCATCGGCATTCGCATAGCTTGAATGAATCTGCGCAGCGATGGCATCATCGCCGCAGTAGTGGCGATAGATGTCAGCCCAGTTCAGCGAACACAGCGCCGCGTTGGGGATGCCGGCCCGCTGCGCGCCCGCCAGCGGCAGATAGCCCACGTTGGATAGCACCCTGTCCGCGCCCAGCTCACGCAGCAACCGCGCCTCGGCCGCGACCCGCGCATCCCAGTCTGCATGGAAGCTGCGATAGGCCGCACGGCTCTCCTCGACGCACACATCCAGCGCCGAAGTCATCACCATGCCGATGTCGCCCTCGCTCGGCAGATGGGTGAAGGGCGCATGGATGCGCGAACGCAGATGGGCATTCGGCACAGCGGAGCGCACCGTGAAGCGTACTTCCGGCATCAGCTCATGCAGCCGGTTGAGAACCGGCGCGGTCTGCGCGACATGGCCAAAGCCGTGGCCAGAAATCGAGACGACGAGGTGCGGCATCTAGCCCGCCGGTGGCCGGGTACGGGTCATATCGGGCAGCTCTCCATCCCGCGCAGCAGTTGCAGATATTCCTCCACGCGTTCGTTCAGCCTCTCCGGCGCGGTGATGATGTCGTGCGCCAGCGTGAACAGCGGGAATGCCCGCCAGTCGAATAGCCGGTACTTCTCCACCATGCGCAGCGTATGCACCCCCTCGCCGGAAATGTCGGACCAGTCGCCGCGCGCCAGCTTGCGCCCCAGCTCATGGTGATGCGAGTCCTCGCTGGTAGCCGTCGTCATCAGGTCGCCCAGCCCGGCATAACTGTACGGGGTGTGCGCCTGGCCGCCGAACGCCTGGACGATGCCGGACAATTCCGCGACCGCGGCGACCATCAGGTGGCCGCGCATGTTGTCGCCCAGTTTCAGCTCATCCGCCACGCCGAATAGGATCGCATACACGTTCTTCAGAATCACCGACCAGCTCCTGCCGTGCATATCGCTCGCCTGCTGGCACATCAACGTCGTGCCACGGAACAGGCTGTGCACCACCTCGAAATCCGGCGCGTGGGAGAGCACCACATCGGCAAACCCTTGCCGCCCCGCCCTGAGCTCCTCTGAGATCATCGGGCCATACACCACCCCGTAATGATGCCTGCCGTTGAATACGTCGTCGAAAACCTGTGCGGCCATCCGCCCCGACTCGTCGAGCCCCTTCGCGATGGAGAGACACAGGCTGCCCGGCGCCAGATGCGGCACGATGCTGCTGGCAATCTCGTGGTGCGGATTCACCGGCAGGCAGAACAAGACCACCTGCGCCTCGGCGACCTCCTCCTCCAGCGTCGTCCTGCTCCCCCTGACCACCTCACCCATGTTCCAGATGCGCACATCGTGGCGCGCCGCCAGCAGATACTCCATCGCATGGCCCATCTCGCCATATCCCATAATTAAAACACGCCGCTTCATATAGCTGAACCTAATAAATTATCCGCCCCACGATCCGCAAATTTCCGATGCACGGTTCGGCTGACATGAATGAAAGGAGCAATTAAGCCCTCCCCGTTGCGATATATTCCTTGCAGACATAATACCTGTCGAAATATCGTTATTACTTGCTATTATTCACACATTAAGCAACACCATCAAAGGGGTGCAATAAATGGCCTATGAAATCAGCCAATTCGATTTGGCCAGCCGGCAGCTGCTGACCGGCGGCGCACGACCGGCGCCGAAAACATGCACCGAAATCGGCAATGCGACTGTCACCCAGTCGATTTTCGGCAAGGCCAAGGTGCGCATCATATGCGCCCATGACAGGATCCGCCGTGTGCGCACGCTTTCGGCCATCCTAGCAATCACGATAGCCGGCGCAGTCTGGCAACTGACGGAACATGGCGAAAAGCTGTTTGGCTCCGCCTCCGAACCGGTCATTGCGACAGTCCAAGTAAGCCCGCCGGCCTTCATGCCGGAATATGTCGCCCCGTCCGCATCGCCCCAGAAACAGGGAAATTTGCGCACACCGACCGAAGCTGAAATCTACCAGCTCACCACCCGCCGGCTGCCGCCGCCACCCGTCGCGGTGCAGCAACCCAATCTGAGCCTAGCCAACCCGCTCGCCGCGACGCCGGCCAACGGGCAGGCAACCGGCCAGGCCCCAGCCAAGGCCCCCCTCCCGGCGGCGGCTCAACCCACTGCGCCCCGTACAACTCTTGCCGCTCCACAAACTACGCCCCAGCCAGCACAGCAGGCAACCCGCCCGGCAGCGACGCAGCCTCCCCTACCGGCTGCGCCCAAGCCGGTTGCGGTGACGCCAACACCCGCTGCGACGCTAGCCGTCCATCCTACAACAGAGAAACTGGTGACCCCCGCCACAGCTCCGTTGACCAAGACGACCACCCCAGCCAAGCCGCCCGAGGCGCAGATCCAGCCGTCACCACCCGCAAGCACGCAACCCTGAGCGCCACAAAAAACAAAGCCCGTGTGAACGGGCTTCTCCTTGCACGCCAACTCGAAGGTGGCCAGCCCCCTAATGAGCACCCTTGAGTTCATGCAGCACCTCGCCGAAATACTTCCTGACTTCCAGCGGAACAAAGGTGAAGCGCAGCTCATAACAATTGGATTCCTCCTGCCAGACTTTCATCACCTTCGCATAGATGATGCATCCGGCCCCGCCATGGCTGCCCAGCACGACTTTCAGGTTGTCCAGCTCCTTCAGTCCGGCCTCGGCACAAACGATGGCGGAATTGCGCGCCAGCTGCGAGATCCTTCCCGACACCTGTCTGCCTGAGGAATGCTTCCCCTCCAGAATCTCAATCGAGAGCGGGATCTCCTCGGCCAACGGAACGAACACGATCTCGGCCTGCGGCAGGACAATTTCATAGGCGCCATGCACGCCGGTGACATCGTAGACATTCACCGGATCTTTCAGCCCCTTGAAGGGAATTGCGACCTTCCCCGCAATGGTCAGCTCCAGCGAGGTCGTCTGCCGCGTCGATTCAGTGATCAGCACCTGCCCGCCGACCGTGAACGATTCCACCCTTCCTGCCAGGTTGACGTTGTTCCCGACCACCGCGTATTTCACCCGCATATCCGACCCGATGTTTCCGGCCACCACGCTGCCGGTGTTGATCCCGATGCCCATTTCGAGGTCCGGCAGATCGAGTGCCCTGATACGCCGGTTAACCTTTTCCATCGCCAGCTGCATCTCCAGCGCGCAGGCGATCGCCCGGTCGGCATCGTCGCTCCGCATCGTTGGCGCACCGAACAGGACCAGCAGGGCATCGCCGATGATTTCATTGATCGTGCCTCCATGCCGGAAGATGATCTCGGTCATGTCCGACAGATAGCTGTTCAGCATTTCGACGACCGTTTCGGGCGGCTGTTTTTCCGACATCGCCGAGAAGCCGCGCAAGTCGGCCATGACGATGGTGACCAGCAATGACTCGCCGCCGAGTTTCAGCCCGTCCGGCGACTCGAGCAGCTTGTTGACGACCTCGTCCGACATGTAGCGTCCAAAGGTCTTCTTGATGAACTGGTTCTGCATCCGCAACGCATCGTGCAGCGACTTGATTTCCAGGTGCGTCTTCACCCGCGCCGCCACGATCGGCGGGCTGATCGGCTTGTGGATGAAATCCACGGCGCCGAGCGAAAAACCGAGCTCCTCGTCTGCCGTTTCATTTTTGGCGGTCAGGAAAATGATCGGCACCTGGCGGGTCACATCGCTTGCCTTGAGGCGACGACACACCTCAAAACCGTCCAGCCCCGGCATCATGACATCGAGCAGCACCATATCCGGCGGCTCGCTGGCGGCCAGCTCGAGCGCCTTGGCGCCATTGTTGGCCACCTTGATGCGGTATTGCGACTTGAGCAGATTGGAGAGCAGGCTCAGGTTGGCCGGTGTGTCGTCCACCACCAGAACCGTAGGGCGTCCGTCTTCCCGGGTAGTCATGGCATCCCCCCGTGCGGTGGCCTCGCTTGCTCGTTCAGAATTTTCCATTGTTCAAGTGGAAACCTTGCGATTAAATACCTATGCATTTGATTTGCAGGCATACTTTGGAAGTAGAAACCATCCGGCATTGGTTCGTCAAGGTGTCTTGCACCGGGTTTCTTCGCACAACCTTCATGGCCGCGACTCCTCGGCGCGGCAGCCCGCCCCTGCACAGACCTTGAGCGCCGGCAGGCGGCCGCCCATGTCCTGAACCGCGAGGGGATCGGCCGTCGTGGCCGTATTGACCAGCTGGTACGGGTCCAGCGCCAGATCATAGTATTCCTGATCGCCGTAGCTGTACTGCACGAACAGGCGGCTCCGGTCTCGCACCGCGAAATATTCAAACCATCCCGGATCGGGTTGCGGCGTCGGCGTGAAGTTCGGCACGGCCGCGTAGTGCTCGACCAGGAAGCGTTTGCGCCAATCGGGCGGCGCTGCACCATTGAGCAGCGGTACCAGCGAACGCCCGTCTACGGTAGCCTGCGGCGCATTGCCGGCCAACTCGTTCAGCGTCGGCGCCAGATCAATGTTGACCACCAGATCGTCCCTTGCCGACCCGGCGGCTATGCCTGGGCCGCGTACCCACAGCGGGACGCGGATGTCTTCTTCGTAGGCCGTGCCCTTGTTCGGCGGCAGCTGGTGCTCGCCCATGTGCCAGCCGTTGTCCGAGGTGAAGATCACATATGTCCGCGACAGCTCACCCGCCTGCTGCAACCGCTCGACCAGCCGCCTGATGCCCTCGTCCACCGACAGCAGCGATTCATGCCGCTTCTCGCGTAGCGCAGTTATCTCCTGAATCGCCGTCGGTGTCAGCAGCGGATTCAGCTTCAGCCACTGCGGCTTGTCGCCGATATCGGCCTCGCCGAACGCGGGCCCGGGCGTATACGGCATGCCGCGAAACGCGCCGGCATGCCGGGGAGCCGGCGTCGCCGGGCCGTGCGGACTGATATAGGACACAAAGGTGAAGAAGGGCTGCTGGCGGCCGATCGACTGGTTGATAAAAGTCTCCGCCTTGGTCGTCAGCACGTCACCCAGATAGTCGGCTGCGGCCGAGCCGTACCTGACCTCGACGCCGTTCTCGATCAGCCCGTAATTGAACTGTGCGTAAGGGTGCTCCCCGCCCGGCAGGAGGTCAATCGCCCCGTACCACTCGCTCCATCCGGGCGGCACCAGCGCGGTCGAGTTGTAGGGCGCTGCCTGGCGCGGCGCATATTCCGGATACTGGTTCATGTACTTTCCGAACAGCGCGGTCGCATACCCCGCCTGCTGCAGCCAGACGGCGACCGTCTGCTGCTCGCTGCCGTTCAGCCTGAAGGCTGGAGCACCGCCCCAGCCCTGCGTCACGTTGGTGTGTACACCGTGGTTGTGCGGATACTTCCCGCTCAGGATCGACGCGCGCGACGGGCAGCACATACTGATCGGCACAAAGGAATTCCTGAAATCCATGCCTAGGTCGCGAACATTGGCCACGGTCCAGGGCAACGCCTGCTCCATGCCAACAGCCTGATCGTCGGTAAGCACGAACAGGATGTTCGGGCGGGCATCGGTGCGCCGCACCAGCAGCGTCACATCATGCACTTCCACGGTAGACTGCTGGCGATTGGCGGTAAGGATGAAATGCTGCACACCCACCCCGACTCCATCAGTCTGGAAACGTACCGAAGCAGTATCGGCAGCCAGCGTCAGCGTGCCGTTCACCAGCGCGGGGCTGGCGGTCACCGTGTCGCCGGCGACTGTGTTGTACAGCGGAATATCGACATACCCGCCCCGATCGACAACCAGATTGTCGGCAAACTGAGTCTGCGCAGGCGGTGACGGGGACGCAGAACCCGCCGAATTGCCCGCGCATGCAACCAGCATCGGCAACAGGAGAGGTTGCAGATATTTCCAGACCAACATGCAGCCGGATCGCATCAATATCCGCCCCCCGGCCTCACCTCGGAAGCGCCCCTCAACCCTGGCATTCGTACAACCGCTTCATGAACGTATCGACATCCATGCCCGCCAGATCGGCGAGCAGGTTGATATGCTGGTTTAACGGTGCGACGGGAAACTCACCCGCCATCTCGAGCTGCGGATTCCAGCCCGCGCTCATCACCTCATCGCCGTACTCCTCGGCCGCGACCGCCACCTGCCTGGCATCGCTCCCGGACATCTTCATCACGATGGCATCCATGTCACACCTCCTTATTGGGTGAACACCCGTGCCTACACGCTATTGGATGGCGCGACTCAAATACATAAGCAATATTCGGTATTTTTACAGGCGGGCCAGACCGTAGTTGTCCGGAAAGTCATCGGGCCATCGCCCCGCTCAGCGGAACGATCAGGCCGCCATCCCGGCCAGCCTGCACACCGTGCTCCAGTTGCGTGCCGTGGCCGCCACTCCGAGCAGCTTCTCAGCCCGTGCAGCGAGTTTGGAGCGACCGATGCCATCCGGCGCGAACAGGTAGAACACCTTGCCTGCCAGCTTGAACTGCTCGGTGGTGGTCCTGATCGCATCGAGTGCCTGCAAGTCCGGCTGGCGTGGCGCCTCGTCGAGAAAGAACAGGTACAGCGACCGGGCGTCGGCCTCCGCCTGCGAATAAGGATTATCGGCCATCGCGTCGCGCAGTTCCGCCGCATCGAGCAGCAGCACATGCGGCGCGAAGCCGTGCTGTTCCGAAATCGCCGTGCTGATCTTTGCGGCCAGCGCAGCCCTGTTTTTCAGGTCGCAGCGGAACACCGCGTTGCCGCTCTGGATGTAGGTCTGCACGTCGCGCAAGCCCAGCCCCGCAAGCAGCGCGGCAAGCTCCTTCATAGCCAGCTTGTTGTTGCCGCCGACGTTGATGCCGCGCAGCAGGGCGATGAAGGTGGTCATGGTCGGAGGGCGTGTGGGCAGGAAACCGCAATCTACCGGTGCGGGCGCAGGAAGGCAATGCCGGCCTTTACTACCGACCCAGTGGGAATATAACTCCGGTGAATTATGACTGATCCGCCCAGCAGTTAGGGCGGCTCAAAATTCGATGCTGTACCGCTGCTGGACTCGGACTAATTTGCGTTTAACGTCACGATCTCGCCTTCTATCAGCGAATCAGTGCATGATGGCCAGATCGGGATGAAAGTCAGGAAAGTCATCTTGTTAATAGTGCAGTTTTTAGACGTGGCCGAAAAATTGACAACTCCAACCCCACCTTTCGCCTTAACCTTCCTGTTAATTTCTTC
>DASWTZ010000091.1:0-7456 GCA_036401875.1 Gallionella sp. | reverse complement strand
GCAGCAACAACTCGTCGCTCACAATTAAGAACACCTCCAAAAACCATTTCTGGGGATCGCTGGTCCAGAACATCAAGGACATCCTGCACGAGACAGACAAGACCTTTCCCATGTCCGCGGTGAGTCCCGCCAAGGAAGCCTCCGGCACGCCGCCCGCACCGACCTTCCGCGAGGCCGCTTCGGTCATTGCCAATCAGGAGAATGGCGTGCTGACGGTGCGCGCCACCGGCAAGCAGCATGAGAAGGTGCAGCAGTTCATCGATCAGGTGATGGCCAGTGCACGCCGGCAGGTGCTGATCGAGGCCACCGTTGTGGAGGTGCGTCTGAGCAATGAGTACCAGCAGGGAATCAACTGGTCAGCCTTGCGCCTAGGCGGCACCGGTTTCCAGTTGACCCAAGCCGCTTCTGCGTCACTGTCTTCGACCAATACCGGCCAGATCTTCACGCTCGATTACGCCAACCCGCTGTCCAGTCTCGGCAACCTGGCGGCCCAAGTTTCGTTGCTGGAGTCTTTCGGAAACGTGAAGGTATTGTCCAGCCCCAAGTTGAGCGTGATGAACAACCAGACTGCGATGCTGCGCGTGGTGGACAATCTGGTTTATTTCACCACTGATGTGAAAATTGATCCGCCGACGGTCAGCGGCCCGGGCATGACAACCTATACGACGCATATCAACACCACTTCAATCGGCTTCACAATGAGCGTCACGCCGCAGATCAGCGACAACGACACCGTGCTGCTCAACATGCGCCCCTCGATCTCGCGCCTGCTCAGTTACGCCAACGATCCCAATCCAGTGCTGAAGCAAGCAGGAGTAATCAGCCGCATCCCTCAGACCCAGACCCGCGAAATGGAGTCGGTACTGAAGATCGAGAACAACCAGATCGCCGTGATGGGCGGCCTGATGCAGGACAGCATGAACAATCTCACCGACGAGGTACCGCTGCTGGGCCGTATCCCGCTGCTCGGCAGCTTGTTCCAGCAGCGCAGGGACGCCACCGAAAAGACCGAGCTGGTGATCTTCCTGCGCCCAATCGTCATCAAGAACGCTGACCTGAACGGCGACTACGGCGAGTTCCGCAACAACTTGCCTGGCGAGGATTTCTTCGATGAGTCGGCCAGAGGCGTGCATTAAGGGAATCCCGACATGAGCCTGCTATTGGATGCACGAAAAAAGTCGCAGCAAGCACAGGGCGCATCAGGGCTCGAACTCAGCCTTGAGGACATCCCTGCCTCATCGCTCCACCCCCAACAACCAACTCCGCCGGTCCAGCCTGTCGAACACGCCCGTAGGGCCGGGCAAAATCTCTTCAACGCCAAGACCCACAGCCCTGCGCTCGCCCGTGCAAGCGTCAACCGCAACCTGCTAATCGCACTGGGCGGGTCGCTCCTGCTGTTCGCCGCCGGAGCCGGCTATGTCTGGTACGAGATCACCCCGCACAACACGCGTCCGGCACGTCCCGCTCCTCCGCCTGCTGTCGCCCAGCCTGCGATGGCCCAGCCTTCTGCGCCAGCCGCACCACAGCCGCCAGCTACCGGGTCGGTCACCGAGAAGCCGGTTGTCGTCGCCACGCCACCGGAGCGTCCCGCTGCCCGGATACAAGCTGCGCCCAAGCGCAACCCGCCGCCGCTGCACGTCGAAAAAATCCAGCCTGAGTCCATCGATCCGCTGCTTCGCGACGCTTATCTCGCCTACCAGAGCGGTCAGCTCGATCAGGCACAGCAGCTCTACCAGCGCGCCCACAGGCTGGATACACGCAATGGCGATGCGTTGCTCGGCCTGGCCGCCATCGCGCAGCAACTCGGTTCTGACAACGTCGCCGCCCACTATTACCTGAAGGTGCTGGAACTCGACCCGCGCGACCCCGTCGCAAATGCCGGGATGTCGGCGCTAACCACCGGCGCAAACGGCGAAAGCCGGCTGAAGCTGTTGCTCAACGAGCAGCCCGGCTCGTCCGCACTGCATGCCGCACTGGGCAACCGCTATGCCGAACAGTCGCGCTGGGGCGATGCCCAGCAGTCATACTTCAACGCGTACAAGCTGGAGCCTAAAAACCCGGATCTTGCCTTCAACCTGGCGGTCAGCCTGGACCGTCTGGGCCAGAAAAAGCTAGCCGCACAGTATTACCAGCTCGCCATCGAGCTGGATCAGAAGCGCAGCGCCGGGTTCGACCACGCACTCATTTCCAAACGGATAGAAGAACTGAATCAGTAAATCCCGATGCCCGATATCAATTTGCCCGACAACCTGTTTACCGGTTTCCACCCTCACCAGCAACTAGGCCAGATACTGGTCCGCAAAGGCGTTATCAGCGACGACCAGCTGCGCATCGCACTGCAGGAGCAGGGCCGGAGCCATGAACCGCTGGGACGGCTGCTGGTTCGCCTGGGCTTCCTGTCCGAAGCGACGATACGCGATGTTCTGTCGGAAAATCTCGGCCAGGAGAGCGTCGACCTTTCCTCCGTCATCATCGACTCGGCGCCCCTGGCACTGATTCCCAAGGATGTCGCGCGGCGCTACCAACTATTGCCGCTGTCTGTAGATTCTGTCGCTAAGGTCCTGACGCTGGCCATTGCCGACCCCGACAACATCATCGCGCTCGACCAGGTGCGCGCACTGCTCAAGGACCAGTATCGTCTGGTCACCCAGCTTGCCAGTGAGTCCGATATCCTGCGCGCGATCGACCAGTATTACGGCTTCGAACTTTCGATCGACGGCATCCTGCACGAGATCGAGCCGGGCGAAATGGAGTACCAGACGCTGCAATCGGGCGTCAACGAATTCAGCCAGCCGGTAGTACGCCTGATCGACGCGCTGCTCACCGAGGCCGTGCAGCGGGGCGCGTCGGACATCCACTTCGAGCCTGAAAGCAGCTTCCTGCGCATCCGCTACCGTGTGGACGGGGTGCTGCGCCAGGTACGCAGCCTGCACAAGAGTTTCTGGCCGGCCATGGTGGTGCGCCTGAAGGTGATGAGCAGCATGAACATCGCCGAGACGCGCGCGCCGCAGGATGGCCGCATCTCCCTGCGCCTGTCCGGCCGCCCGATCGACTTCCGCGTCGCCTCGCATCCGACCACCCACGGCGAGAACCTGGTGCTGCGCATTCTGGACCGGCAGAAGGGCATCGTGCCGCTGGACCAGCTCGGTCTGGACGATATGGCGCTCAGCATGCTCAAGACCATCATCGCCAAGCCGGAAGGCATCGTGCTGGTGACCGGCCCGACCGGTAGCGGCAAGACGACCACGTTGTACTCGGTGCTCAACCACATCAATACCGAGTCAGTGAACATCATGACGCTGGAGGATCCGGTCGAGTATCCGCTCGCGCTGATCCGCCAGACTTCGGTCAACGAATCCGCCAAGCTGGACTTCGCCAACGGCATCCGTTCGATGATGCGCCAGGACCCCGACATCATCCTGGTCGGCGAGATACGCGACCACCCTACCGCCGAGATGGCGTTCCGCGCAGCGATGACCGGCCACCAGGTCTATTCGACGCTGCACACCAACTCGGCGATCGGCGCGATACCGCGCCTGCTCGACATCGGCATCATGCCGGACATCATGGCCGGCAACATCATCGGCATCGTGGCCCAGCGTCTGGTGCGCGTGTTGTGCAACGAATGCAAGTACCCCTACACGCCCGACCAGCATGAACGCAAGCTGCTCGACCTGACATCCAGCCAAGACATCACGCTCTACCGCGCCGCGGGCTGCGAGGCCTGCAACCACCAGGGCTACAAGGGCCGCATGTCCATCATGGAATTGCTGAAGATGGATTACGACCTGGATGAGCTGGTTTCGCATCGCGCCAGCACCCGCCAGATCCGCGAGGCGGCCCTGGCCAAGGGATTCCGCCCGCTGGCGTCGGACGGCATCCGTCGAATCCATCAGGGGATCACCTCACTCGCCGAAGTCAGCCGCGTGGTGGACCTCACCGACCGGCTGACCTGACATGGCCCTCTATTCCTATAATGCGCTGGACAGCGAGGGCAAGACCCACAAGGGCCTGCAGGATGCGGCCAACCAGGTCGACCTGGAACTCAAGCTGAAACGCGGCGGGCTGGACCTGATCGATGCAAAAATCGACACTGGCGGTGCCGGTCTGGGACGCAGCCGGATCAAGCGTCCCGAGCTGATCACCTTTTTTTTCAATCTCGAACAGCTCACCCGTTCCGGCGTCCCGCTGCTGGAGAGCTTGGGCGATTTGCGCGACACGCTGAGCGACCAGCGCTTCCGTGAAGTCGTCGCCAACCTGGTCGAGGCCATCGAGGGCGGCAAGAAGCTCTCCCAGGCGATGGCCCAGCATCCTGACGCCTTCGACAAGATCTTCATCAGCCTCACCCATGCCGGCGAGGAAAGCGGCCGCCTGCCCGAAGTCTTCCAGCACATCACCGAATCGCTGAAGTGGCAGGACGAAATGGCCTCGCACACCAAGACCATCCTGCTCTACCCGGCCTTCGTCGGCACCATCGTTGTGGCGATCACCTTCTTCCTGATGATCTATCTGGTACCGCAACTGGTCAGCTTCATCAAGGGGATGGGGCAGGAAATCCCCATCCAGACTCGCCTGCTGCTCGCCACATCCGCTTTCTTCGTCGACTTCTGGTATGTGCTGATCGCGCTGCCGATCGCGTTGCCGATCGCCGCGAAATTCCTCATCGCATCCAGCCCCGAGATGCGTTTCAGGTTCGACAAACTCAAACTCGACCTGTGGGTCACCGGCCCCATCCTGCGCAAAATCATACTGGCACGGTTCGCCAACACCTTTGCCATCATGTACGGCTCGGGCATCTCCATCCTCGACTGCATCGCCAACTCGCGCGACGTCGTCAGCAACCTCGCCATCGCCAAGAGCCTGGACGATGTCACCCATGAAATCGAATCGGGGAAGAACCTGACCCAGAGCTTCCAGAACACCGGCATGTTTCCGCCGCTGGTGATACGCATGCTCAAGGTGGGCGAAGCGACCGGGTCGCTCGATAAGGCGCTGCTCAACGTCAGCTATTTCTACGACCGTGACGTCAAAGAGTCAATCAAAAAGGTGCAGGTCATGATCGAGCCGACCATGACCATCGTGCTGGGCGCATTGCTCGGCTGGGTCATGCTGTCGGTGCTCTCGCCGATCTATGACATTATCGGCAAGGTGCAATTCTGATGAAGAACTCGCTACTGTTATTCCTGAGCGCCGATCGCCTACACGCGCAGTTGATGTCGCGTGGCGGGATCGTCATGCAGCGCGATTTCGCCTGCGATACGGCAGGATACGAAGGCTTCTCGGCCTTTCTGGAGACGTGCAATTACCCGACCTACCTGCTCGTCGACCTGATCGAGGAGGACTTCAGGCATGAGATCGTTCCACACCTGAGCGGCAAGAGCCGGGCGGCATTGTTCAAGCGCAAGTTCGAGCAGTTCTATCGCGGCACGACATTCCATCAGGCCACGCTGCTGCAACGACTGAAAACCGGGCGCCGCGACGACGATGTGCTGTTCTCGGCGCTGACCAACCCCGCGCTGATCACGCCATGGCTTGAGATCATGCAGACGCGGCAAACTCCGCTTGCCGGCATCTTTTCCATCCCGCAAATCAGCGCACCGCTGATCAAGGACCACCCCTCCCAGCACCTGCTACTTATTTCCTGGGAGAAAAATTCCGGACTGCGTCAAACGTACTTCAGCGAGCATCGCCTGCAGATTTCCCGGCTGACCACGCTGCACGGCGATCTAGGTTTCACGGGCGCAGTCGTAAAGGAACTGGCACGCACCTATCAGTATCTGAAGAGCCTCAGCCTGCTGCCTTCCGGCCAGGTGCTGGATGTACGCATTCTTTGCCATGCGCAGGATGTAGACGAACTGAGGAACACCCTGCCGAATAACACCGACATGCGTTATGACTTCGCCGACATCGCTGCGATGGGCAGTCAATTCAAGGTTGCCCACAGCTTCACCGATTCGGATGCCACACAGATTTACCTGCACCAGTTGCTGACCCATCGCCCCAGGTCACATTACGCCAGTGCCGAACACACCCGCTACTTCACGCTCTGGCAATGGCGCTTGGCGATGAACTGGGGCGCCGGGATTTTGTTGTTTGTCTCCCTGGCCTGGGCGATCGTATCCATCTGGCAAAGCGGCGGGCATGAAGCCGAAACCGAAATACTGAAAGTGCAGATCCAACGCACGCTGAAGGAAGTCGAGCAGATCACGCAAGAGTTGCCCCCACATACTACGGCACCGGCTGACATGAAGTCGGCCGTCGAAGTCATCAACACACTCGATCGCTACCAGCCCGCCCTGCAGACTTTTCTGCTGCCCTTGAGCACTGCGATGGACCGGTTCCCACAGATCCATCTCACGCGGCTCGATTGGAAGCGAAGCGCAGACGAACCAGTCGCTCCCGATACCCTCGCCGATGTTCCGGCGCAGGTCATCACGCTGGAAGCCGACCTGAAGGGATTCGAATCCGGCTACCGCAACGCCCTCGCCTACCTCAGCCAATTCCAGCTAGAACTGGGCAGACTTGGTTACCAGGTCAGCGTGCTGAGCCAGCCGATCGATGTCAGCCCGACCGGCAGTCTTGCCAATCAGCGCAGCGAGCGGGAGAATGCACTCAGTTTTTCCCTGAAACTGGCTTGGAGACCCGGGTCATGAAGTTCTCCAGATCCAATTTTGATTTGATGCGCTGGAGCATTGCAGCCCTCTCCGCCTCCGTTTTGCTGAGCGGTATCATTCTGTACGCCAGCAACAAGTTCGCCAACCACGCCGACAGGGATTTCCGGACCGTCACCAACCAGATGCGCGATGCCCGCAGCCGCCTCAACAACGCGTACCTCGACCGGGACTACCTGGCTACCTATGCGCGCGATTACGCTGCGCTGGAAAAACGCGAGGTCCTCGGTGATGAGCGCCGGCTGGACTGGATGGAGGGACTGGACCGGCTGAGCAGCCAGCCGCTGGTCATCGGTTTCACCTACACCATCGCACCGCAACAGAGTTTCGCGCCGCAGCCGGCCCTCGACAGCGGCAGCTTCGACATCAATTACAGCGAGATGAAATTGCAGTTCGAACTTTTGCACGAGGGCCAGCTGCTGGATTTCTTCACCGCACTGCGCCAGCAAATCAGGGGCCAGTATCTCCTTGAAGGCTGCTCGTTGCAGCGCACGACGACCGATACCGGCAACACCGCTGAAGAGCCCGCACCATCCGCGACCAATGTAACGGCAGAATGCGTCGGCGGATGGATCTCGCTGAGAAACCGGAATGCACAGTCATGAAAACTGTTCCCGACCTTATTGCTGCTCCCCGCTCCGTATCCGTCCGGCCTGACGTCAGGCCGCGCGCGCGGATGGCGCTGGCCCAGCCGTTTTTGTTCGCCGGCGCGCTGCTGTCGGTGCCGCTCGCCGACGCTGGCGAGATGGGCCGGCTCTTCTTTACCCCGGAACAGCGCACCCAAC
>DASWTZ010000090.1:0-31257 GCA_036401875.1 Gallionella sp. | reverse complement strand
GGTGAGCAGGCCGAGAAGGCGCTGCAGGTGGATTTGCCTCGCGGTGGAGTGCATCAGGTCGGCACCGCGCACCACATGGGTGATCCCCTGAAATGCGTCGTCCGCCACCACGGCGAGCTGGTAGGCGAACAGGCCATCGGCGCGCTTCACCACAAAGTCGCCGATGTCGCGTTCCAGATGCTGGGATTGTGCGCCTTGCAGTCCATCTTCGAAAGCGACGGGGGCATCGTCGGTGCGCACCCGCCAGGCGGGTGTGCTGCGTTGATGGGCCATGCCATCGCGGCAGGTGCCGGGATAGACGAAGCCTTCGATGCCATGCAGCGCGGAATCGGCGATCTCCTTGCGCGTGCAACAGCATGGGTAGGCCGTACCCGAATCTTTCAACTGTTGCAGCGCCTCTTCGTAGGCTGCCGTGCGCCTACTTTGATACAGGACGGGCTCGTCGCTGTGCAAGCTGAACGCATCCAGCGTGCGCAGGATGTCCTCCGCAGCACCCGGTACGCAGCGCGGTGTGTCGAGATCTTCCATGCGCACCAGCCAGGTGCCGCGATGGTGTTTCGCGTCGAGATAGCTGCCGACGGCGGCAACCAGCGAGCCGAAGTGCAGCGGGCCGGTGGGGGAGGGGGCGAAGCGCCCCCGGTAAGATGTTTCAGGCAGGGACGGCCTCTTCCTCGAACTCCAAGCCCACCTTACCGTCTCTTACATCCACGGTGACCTTGCCGCCGCTGGCCAGCTTGCCGAACAGCAGTTCATCGGCGAGCGCGGAACGGATCGTGTCCTGGATCAGTCTGGCCATCGGGCGGGCGCCCATCAGCGGGTCGAAGCCGTTGTCGGCGAGGTAGTCCTTGAGAGCATCGGTGAACACCACTTCCACCTTCTTCTCATGCAATTGCTCCTCGAGTTGCATCAGGAATTTGTCCACCACGCGCAGGATGACTTCCTTCGACAGCGGCGCAAAGGAGACGATGGCATCCAGGCGGTTGCGGAACTCCGGCGTGAAGGTGCGCTTGATGTCCACCATCTCGTCGCCTGCAGCAGCAGTCTTGGTGAAGCCGATCTGGGTCTTGTTCAGGGCTTCTGCACCGGCATTGGTGGTCATGATGATGACGACATTGCGGAAGTCTGCCTTGCGGCCGTTGTTGTCGGTCAGCGTGCCGTGGTCCATCACCTGCAACAGGATGTTGAACACATCCGGATGCGCCTTCTCGATCTCGTCCAGCAGCAGCACGCAATGCGGCTGCTTGGTGATCGCCTCGGTGAGAAGGCCGCCCTGGTCGAAGCCCACGTAGCCGGGGGGGGCGCCGATCAGGCGCGCGACGGCATGGCGTTCCATGTATTCCGACATGTCGAAGCGGTGCAGTGGCATGCCCATGCTGTAGGCGAGTTGCCGCGCCACCTCGGTCTTGCCGACGCCGGTGGGGCCGGAGAACAGGAAGCTGCCAATGGGTTTTTGCGGGTTGCCCAGGCCGCTGCGCGACATCTTGATCGAGCGTGCCAGCACGTCGATGGCACGGTCTTGGCCGAATACAGTGGCTTTCAGATCGCGATCCAGATTCATCAGGACGTTGCGGTCGTCATGCGAGACCGTGCGTGTCGGGATGCGCGCGATCTTGGCGATAATCTCCTCGATTTCGTGCTTGCCTATGGTCTTCTTCTGCTTTGCCTTGGGCAGGATACGCTGGGCCGCACCGGCTTCATCCAGCACGTCGATGGCCTTGTCCGGTAGGTGGCGATCGTTCATGAACCGCGCGGATAGCTCGGCAGCGCTGGTGATGGCCGCGGCACTGTATTTGACGTTGTGGTGTTCTTCGAAGCGGGATTTCAGCCCGCGCAGGATCGCGATGGTCTGCTCCACCGAAGGCTCGGGGACATCGACTTTCTGGAAGCGGCGCGACAGCGCATGATCCTTTTCGAAAATTCCGCGATATTCCTGATAGGTGGTCGCACCGATGCACTTGAGCTGTCCGTTGGAAAGCGCCGGTTTGAGCAGGTTGGAGGCGTCCATCGTGCCGCCCGAGGCTGCGCCTGCGCCTATCATCGTATGGATCTCGTCGATGAAGAGGATGGCATTGGGCGCCGCTGCTAGTTCATTGAGTACGGCCTTGAGGCGCTGTTCGAAATCGCCGCGGTACTTGGTTCCTGCCAGCAGCGCTCCCATGTCGAGCGAATACACCTGTGCATCCTTGAGGATGTCCGGGACCTCGTTTTCCACGATGCGCCGCGCCAGACCTTCGGCAATTGCGGTCTTGCCCACGCCTGCCTCGCCGACGAGCAGCGGGTTGTTCTTGCGGCGACGGCACAAGGTCTGGATGACGCGCTCCAGCTCGATCTCCCTTCCGATCAGCGGGTCGATCTTTCCGTCGAGTGCCTGCATATTCAGGTCCAGCGTATAGCTCTTCAGTGCACTGCCGCTATTCTGTTCCTGCTCGGTATCGGCCTGGGGCTGGGACTGCGTAACCGCTTGGGCAGGTTCTGTGCCGTTGGTGATCTGGTTGACCACGTCCAGACGGCTGACGTTGCGCTGGGTCAGGAAATAGACCGCGTGCGAATCCTTTTCGCCGAACAGCGCGACCAGGATGTTGGCACCGGTCACTTCCTTCTTGTTGGTGGACTGCACATGCAGGATGGCGCGCTGGATGACGCGCTGGAAGCCTATGGTCGGTTGCGTATCGACTTCCTGGTCGCCGGGGGTCACCGGAGTGTGGGTGGCAATGAAGTCGGTCAATACCTTGCGCAATTCATCCAGGTCCACGCCACAGGCGCGCAGCACCTGCGCTGCAGAATTGTTGTCCAGCATCGTCAGCAACAGGTGCTCGACGGTGATGAACTCGTGGCGCTTCTGACGCGCCTCCACGAATGCCAGGTGCAAACTGACTTCCAATTCCTGTGCCATCATCTCAATTCTCCTCCATGCCGCATCGTAACGGATGCCCGTGCTGTTGTGCAAACTCACCCACCTGGGCCACTTTGGTTTCGGCAACATCGCGTACATACACCCCGCAAACAGCCGAACCTTCGTTGTGTACTTTGAGCATGATTTGCAGCGCCCGTTCGCGGTCGATCGCAAAAAAACGCTGCAATACTTCGACCACGAACTCCATCGTGGTGTAATCGTCGTTGAACAGCAGCACCTTGTACATGCGCGGAGGTTTGACTTCCGCGCGTTCAGGCGCGAGTACTGTACTGGTGCTTTGTTTGTCTGCCATGGTATTCAGGATGTATCGGATATCGGCTTATCGGCATACTTGAGGATAGGCAAATTTTATTTCAAGTAGAGGTGAAAATTTATTTTATAAACCCCTTGACGCCATCAACTAAACAAGGGTAAAAAGCGATCTGGTGTTTGACTCAAAGTATCTGCAGTACTGGTTTTGCCGTGTGCGATCTTGGATTCAAACAGTTTCGCGGGGGCGCTACCCCGTTTTTTTGTAAGGAAGTAATCACATGGCAACTGGTACAGTCAAATGGTTCAACGATGCAAAGGGTTTCGGTTTCATTACTCCCGATGATGGCAGCGAAGACCTCTTCGCGCATTTCTCCGCCATCAACATGAGCGGCTTCAAGTCTCTCAAAGAAGGCCAGAAGGTCTCTTTCGAAGTAGTGCAAGGCCCAAAGGGCAAGCAAGCTTCCAACATTCAAGCCGCTTAATTAGCGGTTTTTTTGTTGCATAAAAAGCCCGACGTGAAAGCGTCGGGCTTTTTGTTTGCAGCGCCAGTCCTAAATGGCGTTCAATGCGGCATTGAACGTCGCGCTCGGGCGCATCGCGTTCGAGGTCATGGTGAAATCCGGGTGGTAGTAACCGCCCATATCCACCGGCTTGCCCTGAGCCGAGATCAATTCGGCATGGACCTTCGCTTCGTTATCGGCTAGGGTCCTGGCCAACGGCGCAAATCGGGTCTGTAGCTCCTTGTCCTTGCTTTGCGCGGCCAGTGCCTGTGCCCAGTACAGCGCAAGGTAGCAATGGCTGCCACGGTTGTCGATCTCGCCGACTTTTCTGGCGGGCGACTTGTCGTTGTCGAGGATGTTGCCGATCGCCAGGTCCAGCGTGTCCGCCAGCACCTGCGCCTTGTCATTGCCGAACGCCTGCGCCAGATGTTCCAGTGACACGCCCAGCGCAAGGAACTCGCCGAGCGAATCCCAGCGCAAATAGTTCTCCTGCTGGAACTGCTGCACATGCTTCGGCGCCGAACCGCCCGCGCCGGTCTCGAACAGACCGCCGCCGTTCATCAGCGGCACGATGGAAAGCATCTTGGCACTGGTGTTGAGCTCCAGGATGGGGAACAGGTCGGTGAGGTAGTCGCGCAGCACGTTTCCGGTGACCGAGATGGTGTCCAACCCCTTGCGGGCGCGCGCCAAGGTAATACGACATGCGTCGGAAGGCTCCATGATCTTGATGTCGAGGCCCTGGGTATCGTGATCCTTGAGGTAGTGTTCGACCTTGGCGATGATCTGCGCGTCGTGGCCGCGGTTCCTGTCCAGCCAGAAGACGGCTGGGGTGTTGGACAGGCGGGCGCGGGTGACCGCCAGCTTGACCCAGTCCTGAATCGGCGCGTCCTTGGTCTGGCAGGCGCGGAAGATGTCGCCCTGTTCGACGTTCTGTTCCAGTAAAACCTTACCGTTGCTGTCCACGATGCGCACCACGCCGTCGGCGGCGATCTCGAAGGTCTTGTCGTGCGAGCCGTACTCCTCGGCCTTCTGCGCCATCAGGCCGACGTTGGGCACCGAGCCCATGGTGGCCGGATCGAGCGCGCCGTTCTGCCTGCAGTCCTCGACGGTGGCGACGTAGATGCCCGCGTAGCAGCGGTCGGGGATCATCGCCAGCGTGTCGTAGGGCTTGCCGTCGGCGCCCCACATCTTGCCGCCGTCGCGGATCATCGGCGGCATCGAGGCGTCGATGATCACGTCCGAGGGCACGTGTAGGTTGGTGATGCCCTTGTCGGAATTCACCATCGCCAGCGCAGGGCCGTTGCGGAAACAGTCGGCGATGTCGGCCACCAGCGCGGCACGCTCTTGCTCGGGCAGCGCTAGCACCTTGGCTTCCAGGTCGCCGAAGCCGTTGTTGACGTTGACGCCCATCTCCTTGAGCTTTGCGCCGTGCTTGTCGAACACCTTCTGGAAGAATACCGAAACCGCATGACCAAACATGATGGGGTCGGATACCTTCATCATGGTGGCCTTCAGGTGCAGCGAGAGCAGCACATCTTCTTTCTTTGCCGCGGCGATCTGCTCGGCGTAGAAGGCGCGCAGCGCACGGCGCGACATCACCGCAGCGTCAATCACTTCGCCGGCCTTGAGGTTGAGCTTGTCCTTGAGTACGGTCACCTTGCCATCACGGCCTGCGAACTCGATACGGGTGCTGACGGCTTCCGACACGGTGACGGACTTCTCGCTGCCGTAGAAGTCGCCGCTGTTCATGTGCGCCACACGGGTCTTCGAGGTCTTTTCCCACTTTCCCATGCGGTGCGGGTGTTTCTTCGCGTAATTCTTCACCGAGGCCGCGGCGCGGCGGTCGGAATTGCCCTCGCGCAGCACCGGGTTCACCGCGCTGCCCAGCACCTTGCCGTAGCGGGCCTTGATTTCCTGCTCGGCGGCGTTCTGCGGGTTGTCGGGATAATCGGGCACCCTGTAACCTTGCGACTGCAGTTCCCGGATCGCTGCTTTCAGTTGCGGGATCGATGCGCTGATGTTTGGCAGCTTGATGATGTTGGCCTCGGGTTTGAGTGCCAGTTCGCCCAGTTCGGCCAAGCCGTCGCCGACCTTCTGTGTCGCGGTCAGATGCTCGGGGAAGTTCGCGAGTATGCGCCCGGCCAGCGAGATGTCGCTAGTCTCGACGGTGATACCCGCCGCCTTGGTGAAGGCCTGTATGATAGGGAGCAACGAGTAGGTCGCCAGTCTTGGCGCTTCATCGGTCAGGGTGTAGATGATTTTTGGGGTCGTCATGTGTGTTTATGGAAAATATCTAAAAAATTGAGATGAGTCGCATCCTTTTGTTCAACAAACCCTATGGCGTGATCTGCCAATTCAGCCGTGACGGGATGCACCCGACGCTTGCGGATTATATCGCCGTTCCCGACGTTTATCCCGCAGGAAGGCTGGATACCGACAGCGAGGGCCTGCTGCTGCTCACCGGCGACGGCAGGCTGCAGCACCGCATCACCGATCCCAGGCATAAGCTGCCCAAGACCTACCGGGTGCAGGTCGAGGGGGTGCCGGACGAGGCGGCACTGGCCCTTTTGCGGCGCGGTGTGCAACTCAAGGACGGGCTGACGCTGCCAGCCGACGCCAGATTGATCGATGAGCCGGCGGGATTGTGGCCGCGCAATCCGCCGGTGCGCTTCCGCAAGGCGATTCCGACATCGTGGCTGGAGCTGACGATAAGCGAGGGCCGGAACCGCCAGGTGCGGCGCATGACGGCTGCGGCCGGTCTGCCTACGCTGCGGCTGATCCGCTATGCGATCGGCGGCTGGACACTGGACGGCCTTGCGCCGGGTCAGTGGCGTGCCGAGGAAGCCTGACGAGCCTTTATCTTGGGCCGGAAGTCCCGCGCCCGCGTCCGCGTGGAGTGCCCGAAGACGGCCTGCCCGCAGGCCGGTCGCGCCGGGCATGGGGCGTGGGCTGGAACAGTCCCGGCTGGGGCATCGCCTGGTGACGGGCCGCTTCGGACATCCGCTTTTCGCCGGCCGGCTTTGATGCGCGTTGCGGCTGTCCGGTGCGTGCGGCTTGTGGCTGGCGCGGGTCATCGTGCTGCCTCTGTCCGTTGCGTGGCTGGTGAGGCTGACCTGCGCGCGGTGTGCTGGCGGTGGTGTTGCTGTGGCGGCGTTGTCCGTGTTGCGGGCGCGGTGGGCGCGGTGCTTCGGCGGGGATGTGCGTCGGCGGAACGAAGCTGTCTATCGTCACTTTCGGGATCTGGTGCTTGATCAGGCGCTCGATGTTCTTCAGGTACGGCAGCTCCTCGCTGTCCACCAGCGAGATCGCCGCGCCGTTGCTGCCCGCGCGGCCGGTGCGGCCGATGCGGTGCACGTAGTCCTCCGGTACGTTCGGCAGCTCGAAGTTAACCACGTGCGGCAACTGGTCGATGTCCAGTCCGCGCGCGGCGATGTCGGTCGCGACCAGCACCGGCAGCGATCCGTCCTTGAACTGGGCCAGCGCCTTGGTGCGGGCCGACTGGCTCTTGTTGCCGTGGATCGCCATGGCCGGGATGTCGTCCTTGGTGAGTTTCTCGGCCAGCCGGTTCGCGCCGTGCTTGGTGCGGGTGAACACCAGCACCTGTTTCCAGTCGTTGTGCTTGATCATGTGGGCGAGCAGATAGCTCTTCAGCTTCTGCGGCACCAGGTGCACGCTCTGCTCGACCAGCTCGGAGGTGGTGTTGCGGCGCGCGACCTCGACATAGCCCGGATTGTGCAGCAGGCCGTCGGCCAGTGCCTTGATCTCGTCGGAGAAGGTCGCGGAGAACAGCAGGTTCTGGCGCTGTTTCGGGAGCAGCGCGAGGATCTTCCGGATGTCGCGGATGAAGCCCATGTCGAGCATGCGGTCGGCCTCGTCGAGGATCAGGATCTCGACAGCAGACAGGTCCAGCGTCTTTTGGCCGACGTGGTCGAGCAGGCGTCCCGGGGTGGCAACCAGGATGTCGACCGGGTCCTTCAACGCCTTGATCTGCGGATTGATGTTCACGCCGCCGAACATCACCATGGATTTGAGCGGCAGGTATTTGCCGTAGGTCTGCACCGATTCCTCGACCTGCGCGGCGAGTTCGCGCGTCGGGGTGAGGATCAGGCAGCGCGGAGCACCTGCGCGCGGTTTCGCGGCAGGCTTTTCGGTGAGGCGATGCAGGATCGGCAGCGTGAAGCCGGCGGTCTTGCCTGTGCCGGTCTGCGCGCCGGCCAGCAGGTCACCGCCGGCAAGCACCAGCGGGATCGCCTGCGCCTGGACCGGGGTCGGGTTGGTATACCCGGCATCGGCGATCGCACGCAATATGGGTTCGGCCAGATTCAGGCTGGCAAAGGTGACATCTTTGGACAAATTGATATTTTCAGACAAGGCAAAACTCCTGCGGCGGCCTGCCGTTCGGAAGAACGGCACCAATCGGGGCAGTCGAATAAGGGATCGGTAAGCGATCGTGGGTGAACTGAAAGATTGCCGTGCCGATTGGCTGGACACAGCGGCGCGCATTATACATGGGCTTGCCGAAAAGGGAGTACCGTGAAATGGTAGCAGCTGGCGGACCGGAATACCCGGAATTCGCACGCCGTGCCGCCATCCGCAGTCAATTCGGCGTCTATTTGCACAAGACGGTTTTCGATCAGGCCTTTTTGGCGGCGATCTGCTGGAACAGCGCCAGCCTGCGCGCATCGATCTGGCCGTCCTCGACTGCATTGCGCAACGCGCAGCCGGGTTCATGCAGGTGATGGCAGTCGTGAAAACGGCACTGGCCGAGATATTTGGCAAACTCGACGAAGCCCTGCTCGATTTGGCCGAAGCTCAAGTGGTGCAGGCCGAAGGCCTGGACACCGGGGCAGTCGATCAGGTTGCTGGATTCATCGATCCGGTACAGCCTGGCATGGGTGGTGGTGTGTTTACCCGAATTCAGCGCGGCGGAGATTTCGCGGGTGGCGGCGTGGGCATCGGGCAGCAGCGCATTGATCAGCGTGGATTTGCCCATCCCGGATTGGCCGACCAGCACGCTGGTGTGCCCGAGCAAGAGCGGGCGCAGCGCCGATACGTCTTGCCGGGCGCTGAGTTCCAGTACCCGGTATCCGGCTGCGTCATAGGGGGCGAGCTGCCGTCGCGCCGGGGCGGTGGCCTCCGTCAGGTCGCACTTGTTCAGCACGATCAGCACCTCCAGCTTCTGATCGTGTGCGGCGACCAGACAGCGCGCCAGCAATTCGTCGCTGAAGGCGGGTTCGGTGGCGACCACGACGACGATCTGCGTGACATTCGCGGCGATGAGCTTTTCGCGGAAGGCATCCGAACGGTACAGCAGCGTGCGGCGCGGGGCGACGCCCTCGATCACGCCCTGCGCTCGGTTGTCGTTCTCTGCGGAAGCTGCCCCGGTGAGTCCGATCGTGACAGTGTCGCCGCAGACCACCTCGCTTTTCTTGCCGCGCGTCAGGCAGGCGATCTCGCTGCCGTCAGCCAGACGCGCCAAATATTGGCGGCCGAATGCGGCGACGATCTGGCCTTGCAGGAGGGCGTTCAAATCTTGAACAGTGCGTCCACCTTGGCGGCGCAGATGAAATCGTTTTCCGACAGGCCGTGAATCGCGTGGGTGGTGTACTCGACCTGGCAGCTGTTGTAGGTCACTTTCAGGTCGGGATGGTGGTCTTCGCGGTGCGACAGCCACGCGACCGCATTGACGAAGGCGATGGTCTGGTAATAGTCCTTGAAGTGGTAGGTCTTGTGGATCAGGTGGTCGAAACGCACCCAGCCTTCCAGCTGTTCCATCAGTTTGTCCGCCTCGACATGTGTCAGCGGTGGTATCCCGCCCTCGCAGGGTTTGCATTGCTTGTTTGTCAGATCGCAGGTTGTGTTCATGGATGGCCTCACTTCAGTTTGTAGTAACGGTTGAGATAGGCACCCAGATCCAGTTTGTCCCGGGCTGTCAGGTTTGCGCTGATATTGCCGCTGCACATCTCGATGCGTTCGACCAGCTCGCTGGCGGAGTTCACCTTGCGGTCGAAACGGGTGAAGATCCTGTTGCCATCGCCGCCCATCATCTGGTCGTGGCAGTGGTTGCACTGGTGCTGCTCGAACAACTTTTGTCCGTTCAGCGCATCGCCCCCTGAGAATGCCGTCGCTGCTGCGGCCGTGGCCGCAAGCAACAGGATACAGGCGGCGGTCAGTCTGGTTGCGGGTTTCATCACAGTCCTCCTTTACGGCTCTACAGGGTCTGCAAGTGCGCAATGCGCACCGCAGCGGGGGGGTGCGAATCGTAGAATCTCGAGTACAGCGGATCGGGCGTCAGCGTCGCGGCATTGTCCTGATAGAGCTTGACCAGCGCGCTCACCAGGTCGGCCGCATCGGTTTGCCGGGCCGCATAGGCATCGGCCTCGAATTCGTGCTTGCGCGAATAGGCCGACATCAGCGGGCTGAGCAGGAAGCTGAAAACCGGCAGTACCATGAAGAACAGCAGCAATGCAAGTGCAGTGGAAGGTGTGCTGACCCCAAGACCCTCATAGAACCACGCGGTCTGCATCAGCTGGCCTAGCAGCCACAAGAAGGCCAGGCTCATCGCGAAAGTCGTGACGATCCGCTTCATCACATGGCGGTGTTTGAAATGGCCGAGTTCGTGCGCCAGCACAGCCTCGATCTCGTTGCCGTTCAGGCGTCCCAGCAGCGTATCGAAGAACACGATGCGCTTGGTTTTGCCGAACCCGGTGAAATAGGCATTACCGTGCGAGCTGCGTTTCGAGCCGTCCATCACGAACAGGCCGCTCGTCGCGAAACCGCATTTTTGCAGCAGCGCCGTTATGCGCGCCTTCATCTCTTCATCCGCCATCGGCGTGAATTTGTTGAACAGAGGCGCGATGAATGCCGGGTAGATGAACAGGATCAGCAGGTTGAACCCCATCCACACCAGCCATACATACAACCACCAGTACTCGCCCATGCGTTCCATCAGCCACAGCACGCCTAACAGCAGCGGCAGGCCGAGGGCGGTGCCGACCAGCAGGCCTTTCAGCGCGTCCTTGAGATACAGGGCCAGGGTCATCTTGTTGAAACCGAAACGCTCCTCGATGACGAAGGTGCGATACAGGTTGAACGGGATCTCCAGGAGCGAGGTGAGCAGCATCACGCTGACGATGGTGGCCATGCCCTGGGCGATCGGGGAGGCGAACCAGTTGTTGTTTAGGCCGGCGAAGAACTGGATGCCGCCGCCCAGTGTGAAGGCCAGCAGCAACACCGCATCGAACACCCCGCTTACCATCGCGAAGCGGGTCTTGGCCGAGGTGTAATCCGCCGCCTTCTGGTGCTCGGCGAGCTGCACCCTGCCGCTAAATGCCTGCGGCACGGCGGCGCGATGCGCGGCGATGTGGGCAAGGTGACGGCGCGCGAGCCACAACCTGGCTACGGTGGTCAGCGCGAGTGCCGCGACGAAGAGGAGAGTGAATTGTGTAGCAGTCATATGGGGCTTTTGGGTATTCGCAGGGTGTGCGGTTGTGACACAATACGCACCCAACCGTTCAATTATCAGACGCACCAATTATGGCACAAAACCAAAACCACCTTATCTGGATAGACATGGAGATGACAGGTCTGGTCCCGGATACCGACCGTGTGATCGAAATCGCGCTGGTGATCACCGACAGCAACCTGGAGACCGTGGCCGAGGCGCCGGTGCTGGTTGTGCACCAGCCGGACAGCGTGCTCGACGGCATGGATGCGTGGAACAAGTCCACCCATGGCAAATCCGGTCTGATCGACAAGGTGAAAGCCTCGGTGCTGGATGAGGCGACAGTCGAGGCACAGATGCTGGAGTTCCTCCAACAATACGTGCCGATCCGCACCTCGCCGATGTGCGGCAACTCGATCTGCCAGGACAGAAGGTTTCTGGCGCGCTGGATGCCCAAGCTGGAAGAATACTTCCACTATCGCAATCTCGATGTGAGCACACTCAAGGAATTGGCCAAGCGCTGGAAGCCCGAAGTGGCGCAGGGCATCAAGAAGCACGGCAAGCACGAGGCGCTGGCCGACATCTACGAATCCATCAACGAAATGCGCCATTATCGCGACAACTTCATCAAACTGTAGCGGCCCGCGCTCCTGACGGGGATTCGGCGGGCCAGACAAGGAGGCGATCATGTATCAACGCATATTGGTTCCGGTCGACGGCAGCGACACTTCCGCCCGGGCATTGCAGGAGGCCGCGAAGCTGGCGGATGGCAAGGCGAAGTTGCGCCTGGTCTACGTGCTGGAGGATGCCTACCCGCTGGACACCGAGGCCTATTCCTTTATCGACACCGAGGCGCTGCATGAGGCGATGCGGCACACCGGCGAGCGACTTCTGGCGCAGGCTGCCAGCTCGGTGCAGGCAGCCGCCACGGTTGTGGAAACCGCCTTGCTGGAGGCGGGCGGCCACCGCATCCCTAGCGTGATCGACGACGATGCGAAGCACTGGCAGGCCGACCTGATCGTACTCGGCACCCATGGCCGGTCCGGCCTGAGCCGCCTGCTGCTGGGCAGCGTCGCCGAAGGGGTGGTGCGCGGGACAGCGACGCCGGTGCTGCTGATACGCGGCGAATGAGGCCGGTCGTCAGCGTTTCCAGTTGACACGCAGCAGGCTCTGTTCCGGGTTGTAGTGGAACTTCAATTCACCTTGGTACGCGTGGTGCACCGCGTCACCGATGCTGCGCGCGAGGTGGATGTCGGTGGTGGTCACCTGGATGCCGGCCTCTTCGGTGACTTCCATGATGCGCTGCAGCGGATGCTCCGCCTTTTCCTGTGCCTCGCGGTGCCTTATCAGCTGCAGCAGCTCCTGCTTGTGCGCGGCGATGAAATCACCCTTTAACCACACAAATCCGGCCGGGAAATGATCGCGGATGCGATGGCAGGCGGGGCAGATCGTCTGGTGGGCACCTTCCGGTTTGTCCAGCCACTGCCAGCGTCCGGAATGAAACACAGCGCCGCAATCGGTGCAGCAAGCGGGCTCGTGCAGCTTGCCCTTGAGTTTGTAGGTGTCGTGCACGGCTTCCTGCAGCAACATGTCGCGACGGATCGGATTGAAGCCGGGGGGGTGTAAGTCGTTCATGATAGCTCTCCTCGTTAAAGTTGAACTGAAGAAACAAACCGTATCCCAAAACCGCCTGTGGTTACCAATATGAACCTGCAAAACCGACAATGCAAGTGCTGGCTTGCAGAGCCGGGAATCGGGGCGATTTTCTCGGACTGGCAGTTTTGCGGTGCCGTCCCGATCCGGCTCAAAACTGGCTGCTGCGATGCCGGTCGATCCAGTAGCCCCAGGCCACGAACACCCACTGCGCCTGGCCCACCCAGGCCAGCGCCGCGACACTGGGCGGGGGCGCGCCGAAGGCATTGCCGAGATTGATCGCCACCAGCAAAGCGACCAGCGCCCACAGCGCCCGGTTTCCGGTCGCGTTGAGCGCACGGGTGCTGCGCAGGTACAGCCACATGCCCAGCGCAAAGATGGCAAACTCCAGCGCCAGCGCGACCATCGGCGAGGACCATAACGCGAAGCCGAATACCGGCGAGTCGCCGATGTTTGGCACCGGGGGATAAAGCGGCAGGTCCGGATAGTGCACGAGCAGGTCGAGCAGCCAGTGGCTGACGACCGCCAGCCCGAGCACCACGGCACCAATGCGGCTGCGGCGGATCGCGTAATAGGCCGCCGCAAACAGCGCCGCCCAGACGATGACCGCCAGCAGGCTGTGTGAGTATGGATAATGTGTGAAGTCCAGCGGCGGATGCCGAGTTCCATCGGCGAGGATGTTCACCCGCTCGATGCCGAGCAGCAACAGCGTGGGCCACAGCAGGTCAATGAATTGTGCCGCGAGGAACAGCGTGCCGAGAGAGATTTTGGGGGCGGCGGCTTTCGCGCCGAAGCCGATGCCGAAATGGGCCAGGAACATTTTAGTTACTCTCCTCTTCAGCCGCGTGCGGGGGAAACCAGAATCTGGGCAGCGGCAAACCCGATGCAAACAGCCAGGCATGGAAATCCTCGCGGGTGATGAATTCCTCGCCCAGTTTTCCCATCTGCGGCTCCTCTCCGCGCTCGACGATCGCAAACAGATGTTCAAGCGCCGAAGCGCGCAATATCGACATCGAACCATCGGGGCCGGCCGTGTAGCCGACGTAGGGGTAGCCGCGAAACTCGATGGGCTGGCGATTTGAGTCGTTCGCCCAACGATCGTCGATGCTTTGCAGCCGCATGCCGTCGCAGATCACCGCGCGCGCCAGCGCGCTGGCGACGATCGCCTCATGCTCCAGCCGCTCGCGCGCCCACAGCGTCACCACATCGGCAAAGCGGTAGGTTTTGATAAATTGTGTGAGAGGGGCTGGGGTGGTCATGGGAATGGATGCCATATTCGTCGTGCCTCAAGGATAGATGCAAAACCGCCGGGGTTGCCCGGGCCGCAAGCTGCATTTTTTGCTTCCAATAGTCGTTATTTCTCCGCCCCCATCCCCAACGCCCTCAATCTCCCTTGTTCCAGTTCCGCTTCGTCTGGCTCGGCGAGCCAGCCGTGCAGGTTGTCCATCACCAGGTCGGTCAGTGCATGCATCCAGTCGTTGCGGTCGTTGAGGCAGGGGATGTAGTGGTATTCGCCGCCGCCAGCGTGCTGGAAATCCTCCTTACCCTCCATCGCGATCTCTTCCAGTGTCTCCAGGCAGTCGGCGACGAAGCCGGGGCATATCACGTCGACACGTCTGGTCTTTTGCCTGCCCAGTTCCTTGAGCGTGGCGGTGGTGTAGGGTTGTAGCCATTCCGTGTGACCGAAACGCGACTGGAAGCTGATCGCGTATTGCCCGGGTTTCAGGTCAAGCTGTTCGGCGAGCAGACGTCCGGTCTTGAAGCATTCGCAGTGGTAGGGGTCGCCCTTGTCCAGCGTGTAGCGCGGCAGGCCGTGGAAACTCATCAGTAGTTTTTCGGGGCGGCCATGCTTCATCCAGTAATTGTCGATGCTGTTCGCCAGCGCCCTGATGTAGCCCCTGTGGTCGTGGAAGTCGCGGATGGTGCGCAGCGCAGGCGTGTTGCGCATCTGCTGCAGTTCGCGGTACACGATGTCGGTGACGGTCGCAGTGGTGCTGGCAGCGTATTGCGGATACATCGGCACGACCAGGATGCGCTGGCAGTTCTGCTCCTTGAGCTTGTGCAGCACGTCGGGTATCGAGGGGTTGCCATAGCGCATCGCGTAGTCCACCACCAGCGGTGCATCGGTGCGCTGACCCAGGTAGCCGCGCAGCAGCGAGGTCTGTCTTTCGGTGTGGACACGCAGCGGCGAACCTTCCTTCAGCCATACCTTTGCATATTTCGCCGCAGAATTTTTCGGGCGGGTGTTGAGAATGATGCCATTCAGGATCAGCCACCAGACCGCCTTGGGCATTTCGACGACGCGCGGGTCGCCGAGGAATTCCTTGAGGTAGCGGCGCACCGCCGGGGCGGTGGGCGCATCGGGTGTGCCAAGGTTGACCAGCAGCACGCCGGTCCTGGCCGGGGTGCCGTGGGTGTAGGCGGGTTCGTCTTGATAGGTCATGGCAGTGCGTTGAAGTTGTTTGTGGATGACGCTGCTCAGTTGTAGGAGAGCGCGTTGCCGAGTAGCCGTGCGGTAACGTCCACGATCGGGACCACGCGTTCGTAGTTCATGCGCTTGGGTCCGACCACGGCGAGGGTGCCGACCACCTTGCCGTCGGCGGAGTAGGGGGCGGCGATCACGCTGCATTCCTCCAGCGAAGCCAAGCCGGATTCGCTGCCGACAAAGATGTGGATGCCCTGCCCCTTGCGGCCGGCCTCGAGCAGTTGTAGCAGTTCGGTCTTCTGCTCGAACAGGCTGAACAGGCCGCGCAGGCGGTTCATGTCGGCCGACAGGTCGGTCACGTGCAGCAGGTTACGCTCGCCGCTGATGACGTAATCGCCGGACTGTTTTGCTTCCGCCGCATCGCCAGCGCTGAGCGCCGCCGCCATCAATGCGCTCATGTCCTGGTGCAGCTCGCGCAGCTCGCCGCGCAGCTTTTCGCGGATCTGCGAGAAGCTGCAGCCGAGGTAATTCTGGTTGAGAAAGTTGCCTGCCTCGGTGAGTTGCGACTGGGTATAATCCTTGTGCATCAGCAGCACCCGGTTTTCGACCTCGCCGTCCGGCATCACGATGATCAGCAGCACGCGTTTTTCGCCCAGGCGCAGGAATTCGATCTGGCGCACGGTGATGGCATCGCGCCTTGAGGTGGCGACGACGCCGGCGAAGCGGGTCAGATCGGACAGCATGCTGGAAGCTTGCGCGATCAGGCGGGAGGGATTGTCCGGCTGCAACTGGTTTTCCATCTGCTTGACGCGCGTACTGTCCAGCGGTCTGGCCACCAGCATCGTGTCGATGAATAACCGGTACGCCAGTCCGGTGGGGATGCGTCCGGCCGAGGTGTGCGGGCTGCTGACCAGTCCCAGATCTTCCAGGTCGGACATCACGTTGCGGATGGTGGCAGGGCTGATGTCCAGGCCGGAATATTGCTGCAGTGCACGGGAACCGACCGGCTGGCCGTCGCTGATGTAACGCTCGATTAATGTCTTGAGCAGAATCTGTGCGCGTTCGTTGAGCATGATGGGATTCTACCATCGGTGTGCGTCAGCAATGACTGAGGCATTCTATCGGGATTGATTTGCCGGGATGCAAATAATTTCAATTTATATTGAACTTTTATTTTTTGCGTATCTCTACGACGAGATTTTAATTTTTTACAACGGGGAGCCGGAAATGTTACGAGTAGGTGTTTCTTTAGTGTCGTTATTGGTAATGCTCATGGGTCTGACGATGCAACCGGCATTCGCCGAAACCCCCGCTGAAGTCCTGGCCATCTTCAAGGCCGAGGCGGCCGGCACCTCGGGTTTCAAAGATTTTTCGGCAGCCCGCGGGGCAGAGTTCTTCAAAAGCAAGCACGGCGGGGAATGGAGCTGCGCTTCGTGCCATACCGACAATCCTGCCTTGCAGGGCAGGCATGCGAAGAGCGACAAGCTCATTCAGCCGCTTGCACCGTCCGCCAATCCTGAGCGATTCACCGACATGAAGAAGGTCGCGAAATGGTACAAGCGCAACTGCAACGACGTGCTGGACCGCGAATGCACGCCACAGGAGAAAGGCGACGTCCTGGCCTACCTGCTGACCATCGGCAAGTAGCGGCTCATGAAGTTTTCTGGAAAGCATGCCCTCGGCATGGTCGCGGCCTTTTTGTTGGTCGCCGGGGTGGCCAAATTGGCACTGTCTGACGATCATGACGGGGATCATGGCAGGCAGGTAATCGGGAATGGCAGCGAGAACGAGGAGGCAAGGTTGCGCAGGATGCAGCCCAGCAATCCAGAGTGGCTGGCGGAATGCGGTGCCTGCCACATCCCCTACCCGCCGCGATTCTTGCCCGCAGAATCATGGCGCGAGATCATGATCGGTCTGGATGACCACTTTGGCAGCGATGCCAGCCTGGATGCAAGGACTGCAGGCGAAATTTCAGCCTTCCTTGAGCAGAATGCGCGCCGCAAGAAAACGATACCGGATGCATCGGGAAAATATCCGTTGCGTATCACGGATTCCAGGTGGTTTCGGCGCGAGCATGCCAGAGCGGCTTCCCGCGTCAAGGACGATCCGAAGCTGCGGAATCTGGCCAATTGCGGCGCGTGTCATATGCAGGCCGAGAGCGGCAGCTTCAGCGAACACGATGTTAGGTATCCATTTTAGGCGGAGAGCATCATGATTCAACGTATTATGGTTTGGGACCTGCCCACACGGGCGTTTCACTGGATGCAGGCCCTCGCATTCGGCGGCGCCTATCTGACATCGGATTCGGAACGGTACCGCGACATCCATGTGGCGCTGGGCTACATCATGCTCGGCCTGATCGTGTTCAGGCTGCTGTGGGGCTTTGTTGGCACGCGCTACGCGCGATTCAGCTCGTTCCTGTTCAGGCCGGGCGATATCGTCGCCTATCTGCTCTCGCTGTTCAGGAGAACGTCAGCCCATTACGTGGGACACAATCCGGCGGGCAGTGTGTCGGTCTGGCTGTTGCTGTCGCTGGGTCTTGCGCTGTGCGTGACCGGCGTGATGGCGCTGCAGGATGATGCCAGCGACACGGTGATCGAACTGCACAGCTACGCGACCGATGCGATGCTGGTGGTGATCGCCCTGCACCTCGTCGGGGTGGTGATGAGCACCTTGCTGCACCGCGAGAATCTGGTCCGCGCCATGATTACCGGCTACAAGCCATATGTGTCGGGCGAGGGTATCCAACGCGCATACGCCGGGCTGGGCATATTGATGTTGGTTGTCGTAGTTGTATTTGCATTTGTGTTTCTGCGTTAGTTGATGCGTTGGGAATGCCGCGGGCACGCGGTGTGTTGAATGTAATTAATCATTTAGGGGTGGTGAATGAAGTTTGATATGAGATTGTTTGGCATCGCCGGCAGTGTCTTACTGGCGATTTTGTCGGGTGCCGCACATGCCGACGCAGCACCGGATATGCTGTCGTCCACGGCGATATATACACAGGATTCAAAATCGTACCTGCTGGCTTCAAACGACACCGGTGTTGTGGCCGGGCAGAATGCGTCTGCTGGCGGACTGACGACAACAGCGGTGCAACCTGCGGAATATGAGCCGCCTCTGTTTTCGGGCAGCAATGCACACAAATACCTAGGCTTGAGCACGCTGGCGCTGGTCGCACTTACCGCAGTCACGGCACCGGAGGAAGACGAGGGCACCACGCCCAGCACGACTTCCAAGACCCAGGGTACTCACCAATCCCTCGGCCGTCTGACCGCTGCGATGGCCGCGGCAACGGTAACCACCGGCCTACTGTCGCACTGGGATGACTTCGCATGGGAAGACGGCTTGACCGATCCCGATAACCTGCATGTACTGTTGGGCACGGCAGGTGCGCTGCTGATGCTGAATGCCGTGTCAAAAGCGCCGGGCAACGGGCATCCGGGCACGGGTATCGCCGGTGGTGCTGCGATGGCAGTAGCGATCAAATTGACTTGGTAACGGAGTGAGATGATGCAGAACAAATATAAAGTCGCCGCATTGCTGGCCGGCCTGTTGTCGTTGAATGTGCCCTGCGCCCTGGCTGAAGACAACTTCGGCATGTGGCTGGTGAATTTCGGTCGCGCCAAAGAGGTGAAGCCGGTAACCAGTGAGCAGTACCGCAGCGAATGCGGCGAATGCCACTTTGCCTACCCGCCCGGCTTGTTGCCGGAACAATCCTGGCAGAAATTGCTGACGGCCGAAGCGCTGAAAGACCACTTCGGTGACAACGCCGAGATGGACAAGCAGACGCTCGAAGCGATCCGCAGCTATGCATTCGAGAATTCGGCGGAAAAATCCTGGTACAAGCGCTCACGCAAGATTGCCAAATCGGTAGCAGACGGCGAGGCGCCGTTGCGTATCACCGAGGTGCGCTACATCAAGCGTACGCACCAGGACATCCCGGAAAAGATGATCAAGGGCAACAAGGACGTGAAATCGCAGAGCTTCTGCAACAAGTGCCATACGCAGGCTGCGAAGGGCATCTTCGACGAAGACACCGTCCAGATTCCCAATTATCCAGACTGGGAGGATTAAGGGGGCAGTAGGCAGATCCGCCCGGCTTTTTGCCTTGCGGACATGCGTTCGGTCGAGCCGCATCATGTCGATGCCGCCTTGCCACGGGGGATCCCGGTGGCAAGGCGGCATTTTCCATTTGCGGGTTGATCCGTCCGCATCGGCTTCCCCATCCGCAATGCCGGGGCGAATGCCGGTTTTACACGTTTTCAGCCCGCCTCCGCTTTGTCATTGACAGGGCGATGTGGTTTAATCTCGCCCATGAAATCCCCCTTCCAAACCGTCGCACTGATCGGCAAATACAAGGCCCCTGAAATCGTCGAGCCGCTGTTGCGTCTCGCCAATTTCCTGTCCTTGAAGGGGGTTGCGGTGGTCGTGGACAGCCTGACCGCCGAGCATCTCGATCAACATCCCTACACCGAGAAAAGCCTGGACGAGATCGGCCATACGGTCGATCTGGCGATCGTGCTGGGTGGTGACGGCACCATGCTGAATATCGCGCGCACGCTGTCGCCGCGCCGCGTGCCGCTGGTCGGCGTGAACCAGGGGCGGCTGGGCTTCCTGACCGACCTCACGCTGGACAACATGCTCGACAGTATCGCGGCGATGCTGGAGGGCAAATTCGTCACCGAACAGCGCATGCTGATCACGGTGCAGGTGCTGCGCGAGGGTAGCGAAGTATTCAAGGGGTCGGCATTCAACGAGGTGGTGGTGCACCGCAACAGCGCCAGCAGCATGATCGAATTCGAGGTGCGCATCGACGGCGACTACCTCTACAACCAGCGCGCCGACGGACTCATCGTTTCGACGCCAACCGGATCGACCGCCTATGCGATGTCGGCCGGGGGGCCGATACTGCATCCCGGACTCGATGTGCTCGAACTGGTCCCGATCTGCCCGCACACGCTGAGCAACCGTCCCATCGTCGTGAACGGCACGTCGGTCCTGCAGATACTGACCCACCGCACCGGCGATCTGCACCTGCGCTGCGACAGCCACACCAGCTTCGACCTGCAACTGCACGACAAGATCATCGTCACGCGCCATCCCGAACCGGCCCGGCTGCTGCATCCGGTCGGCCACAGCTACTACCACACGTTGCGCGAGAAGCTGCTCTGGAACCAGATGCTCTAATGCTGGACCTGTCTAAATGCTGAAATTTCTGGCCATCCGCGATTTCGTCATCGTCACCTCGCTCGAGCTGGAATTCTCGTCCGGCTTCACCGCGCTCACCGGCGAGACCGGCGCGGGAAAATCCATCTTGATCGATGCCCTGTCACTGGCGCTGGGCGAGCGCGGTGATGCGACCATGGTGCGCAACGGCTGCGAGCGCGCCGAGATTTCCGCCGAGTTCGATGTGGGCGCGCTGCCGCAGGTGCAAGCCTGGCTGCACGAGCAGGATCTGGAGGGCGATGCGGGCGTATGCCTGCTGAGGCGTGTGCTGGATGCGGGGGGGCGCTCGCGGGGATTCATCAACGGGCGTAGCGCGACCCTGCAGCAGTTGCGCGATGCGGGCGAGCGGTTGCTGGACATCCACGGTCAGCACGCTCACCAGTCTCTGGTGCGCCCCGATGCGCAACGGGTATTGCTGGACGGCTATGCCGGGACAATCGAAAGTGCGGATAAGGTCGCCGGCCTGTATCGCGAATGGCAGGCGCTGCGCCGCCGGCGCATCGGCCTCAGCGAGAATGCCGAAGTCGTGGCCGCCGAGCGCGAGCTGTTGCAATTCCAGCGCAGCGAGATCGATTCCCTTGCCTTCAACCTCGCGGAGTGGCAGGCGCTGCAGGAGGATCACAGCCGGCTTTCCCATGCGGCAAGCCTGCTGGAGACTGCCGGATTCGGTTTGGAGACGCTGAGCGAGGCGGACAGCTCATGTCTGGCGCAGCTCAACGTGCTGACCGCGCGCATCCGCGACGGCATGCAGCACGATTCCAGCCTGGCCGAGACCCTGCGGATGCTGGAGAGCGCTCAGGCGGAATTGCAGGAGGCCGTGTATGCGCTGCGCCATTACCAGCAGCGCCTGGACAGCGACCCGCAGCGCCTGCGCGAACAGGAGCAACGCATCCAGAGCGTGATGGACGCCGCGCGCAAATACCGCGTCGCACCCGAGCAGCTGGACGAGGCGCTGCAGCGCATCGTGGCACGCCTCGCCGAACTGGGTGGCGATGCCGACCTGGCCGAGCTCGAGCGGCAGGAGCTGGATGCCGAGCAGCTCTACCGGGCGGCCGCCGGCAAACTGACCGATGCGCGCATGCAGGCCGCCGGCAAGCTGTCGCGCGAGATCACCGAGGCGATGCAGACGCTGGCGATGCAGGGCGGCAGTTTCGCCGTTGCGCTGCTGCCGCTGGCCGAGGGCAACGCCTTCGGGCTGGAGACAATCGAGTTTCAGGTGGCCGCCAATCCCGGCGTGCCGCCGCGCAGCCTGGCCAAGGTCGCCTCGGGCGGCGAACTGTCGCGCATCAGCCTGGCGATACAGGTCGCCACCTCGCAGCTGGCCAGCGTGCCCACGCTGATCTTCGACGAGGTGGACAGCGGCATCGGCGGGCGCGTCGCGGAAATTGTCGGGCATCTGCTGAAAAAACTGGGCCGGGATTACCAGGTGCTGTGCGTCACCCATCTGCCACAGGTTGCGGCCACCGCAGACCATCAATGGCAAGTCAGCAAGGCGGTCGAAAATGGCGTGACGCAGAGCCGGATCGCGGTGCTCGATGTCGCGCAACGGGTCGAGGAGATCGCGCGCATGCTGGGCGGCATGAAAATCACCGAAACCACCCGCAAACACGCCGCCGAGATGTTGGGTGCCGCGGCTTGAGGTATCATCGCCTACCGCTGGGGCACTGCCCTACCAATTGAATATCGATTAGGACTGTCATGCGTACCAAGATTGTGCTGTTTTCCCTGCTGATGCTCACCGCGCTGGTTTCCGCCTGCACGCCCTACAAGATGGAGATACGCCAGGGTAATTACGTTACCCCCGAGATGCGCGAGAAGCTGAAACTTGGTATGAGCAAGACGCAGGTGCGTTACGTGCTGGGCACGCCGATGATCAACGACGTCTTCCACGAGAACCGCTGGGACTACCTGTACAGTCTGGAGCAGGACCGGAAACTGGTGGAGCGGCAAGGCATGACGCTGTATTTCGAGGGCGATGTGCTCACGCGCATCGTGGATGCCGATCCCGCGTCGCTGATCGCACCCGCGCCGGAAGGCAAGTAAGGAAAAGGACATACCATGAGCAAGATCAGGATCGCGATCGCCGGCAGCGGCGGGCGCATGGGCAAGGTGCTGCTGGACTGCGTCGCGCAGGCGAACGACCTGCAACTGCATGCCGCGCTGGAACACGCGGGCAGCCCCTTCATCGGCAACACCGTCGCCGAGAGCGTGAAGATCACCTCCGACATCGAAGCCGCTCTGAAAGGCGCGGATGCGCTGATCGATTTCACCCGCCCCGAAGGCACGATGCAGCATCTCGAAATTTGCCGCAGGCTGGGGGTGCACATGGTGGTCGGCACAACCGGGCTGAACGCGCACCAGAAGGCGCAGTTAGGCAGCGCCGCGCAGGACATCGGCATCGTGTTCGCGCCCAACATGAGCGTCGGCGTCAACCTGGTGTTCAAACTGCTGGAAACTGCCTCGCGCGTGCTCGCACAAGGCTACGACATCGAAATCATCGAGGCGCATCACCGCCACAAGGTGGATGCGCCTTCCGGCACTGCGCTGGGGCTAGGTGAGGTTATCGCCAAGACACTGGGACGTGATCTGGAAAAATGCGCGGTTTACGGACGCGAAGGCGTCACCGGCGAACGCGATCCCTCCACGATCGGTTTTGCCACCGTGCGCGGCGGCGACATCGTCGGCGACCACACCGTGCTCTATGCGGGCATCGGCGAACGCATCGAGATCACCCACAAGGCCAGCAGCCGCGCCACCTTCGCCATCGGCGCGCTACGTGCGGCACGCTTCCTCAAGGCGAACAAGGCGGGGTTGTATGACATGCAGGATGTGCTGGGGTTGAAGTGACCAGCAAGCGTAGGGCGCAATAACCAACGGGCATTTCGCCGCATGAATTCAAATCAACACTGCCGGGCAACCCCCGGCTGTGTTGACTTTGAATCCTGAAATTAGCTGGTTTTTCACATCTCGTCACGGCAAATTTAACCGTGCCGCGACGCCGGCTAATTAGTAACGCCCATTGATTCCGTGGATGTAATTGGTCAGTTCTAGGGTTTGGCTGTTTCCGCGCCTGACTATCCCGTGCATGCTGCGGGCGACGCCGCGCATTATTTTCAGGGCGATCATCGGTTTGGAATGGGCCAGGTCTTCCACCTTGCGCTGTTCCAGGCTGATTACCTTGGTGTTACCGGTGGCGCAAAGCTTTGCGCTGATCTGCGAGGAATCGCCGCCGACAAAGGTGATCATGCCCGCCAGGTCACCCTGTTTGAGGACATGAAGCGTGTCCTCGTTCTTGCCATCCGCGCTGGCTTTCACCTCGATGTTTCCCTGGGCCAGGATGTACAGGCTGTCGGGGCGCTTGTCGCCGGGCTGGGTGATCACCTCTCCCGGCCGGTACTCGTGTACATCGAACAGCCCCTTGATATGGTGAATCTCGCTCTCATCGAGCTCGTCGGTTACAGTCGAAATGCGCAAGGTATCAAACACCAGGGTCATGACATTTCCTTTCTATGTGAAAACCGGCGCCAACGGTGCCGCGATCTACAACCCAACAATGCAACAGGACATAATTGTAAGCATTGCCGCTTGATTGTAAACACTACGCCCGAAAGCGGCAGACCTATGCGACCAGCATCTTGATCCCGATCAGGATCAGCACCACGCCACCGAACACTTCCGCCTTGCTCTCCAGCCAGGTGCCACTCCGTTTGCCGATTGCGACGCCCGCCCAGCTGAATGCAAAGGTCGTCGCGCCGATGATGGCGCAGGCGAGGGCGGCATTGACATCGAGCAAGGTCAGGCTGAAGCCGGCAGCCATTGCATCGATGCTGGTGGCGACGGCGAGCAGCAGCATGATCTTGTGGGTGATCGCCGCGATGTCTTCCTCGATGCCTTCGCTGAATCCCTCGTAGATCATCTTGCCGCCGATGGCCGCGAGCAGGCCAAAGGCGATCCACGGAGCGTAGGCCTCCACCCACCCCAGCACCCCTTTGCCGCCGAGGTAGCCGATGAAGGGCATCAGCGCCTGGAAGCTGCCGAAATACAGTCCGGCCATCAGGCCCAGCCGCCGGGTATCGCCCTTGGAACCCAGGCCGACGGAAACGGCAAACGCATCCATGCTCAGCGCGACAGCCAACACGATTACTTCAAACATATCTGGTACTCTCCGTCCGATACGGTCAAAATTGGCGTCCATTCGACAATGGACGCGGGGGCGGCGATTATATCGCGGCCAGCCTGCCGCTAATGCCGGATTCTTGATCTGCAAGGGAGTTAAGAGCATGCCGTTCGTTTTCGCCGGGGCATCCCGGCTCTCCAAGATACTATTGTTGCTGCTTAGCATTCCTGCGGCTTATGCGAAGACCGATCCGTCGTTCTCCTGGACGACCCTGAGCTCGCAGCATTTCCTGGTCCACTACCATCAGGGTGAGGAGGAACTGGCGAAGCGAGCAGTGGGGCTGGCAGAGGATGCGCACGCCAAACTCGTCAAGCATATGAGATCGGAGCCGAATGAGCGCACCCATATCGTGCTGGTCGATGCGCTGGACGGCACCAACGGCTGGTCGACCACGCTGCCCTATAACCTGATCACGCTGTATATCACCCCGCCGCTGGGCGAACCCGGATTCGGCGCGCATCCCTACGACGACTGGATGCGCATGCTGATCATCCACGAGTACACGCACATCATGCAGATGGACATGGCGAGCGGGCTGCCCGGCGTGCTGCAGAACATTTTCGGCAACCTGTATTTCCCGAACATGTGGCAGCCCGCCTGGCTGAAGGAAGGACTGGCGGTGTACGAGGAGACCGCATTGACCGGCGGCGGACGCAACCGCTCCGCGTCCACCGAAATGATGCTGCGCATGGCGGTGCTGGAAGACAATTTTCCGCCGATCAGCCATGCGGCGAACTTCACCGAGCAGTGGCCTTCCGGCGAAGTACCCTATCTGTTCGGCGGCGGCTTCACCAGCTTCATCGCCGGGAAATACGGGCGCGAAAAGCTTGCCGACGTCTCGCTCGAATACAGCGGCCGCGCCTGGCCGTTCCTGATCAGCAGCACGGCGAACCGTACGCTGGGAACCGATTACCCCGAGCTGTGGGAGGAGTGGCAGGGCGAGCTGTCGGCCCGCTACCGGTCGCAGCAACGCCAGGTGCAGCAGCAGGGCGTAAGCGCATCGCGTGCCTTGACGCCTAACGGCGCGAACCGGGGCGGCTACCGGAACATCGCGCCGGCGGTCTCGCCGGATGGCCGGCAGATCGTCTATTTGGTCGAGAATGCCTACGAACATCCGTCCATACACCTGATGAAACTCGATGGCAGCGACGACCGCGAACTGCTCGAAAACGAGGTGATGTCCGGGAGCAGCATCGCCTGGGGGCCCGATGGCAGGGGTGTCTACTTCACCCGGACCGAGATGGTGCGCAACACCAATCTCTACAATGACGTCTACTACTATGACCTGGAGGAGGATGAAGAGATCCGCGTCACGAAGAACCTGCGTGCCCGCGATGCCTCGCCCTCGCCGGACAATTCCACGCTGGTGTTCGTCACCAACCGCCTCGGCAAAACCCGCCTCGCGACGCTCAGCTTGCCGGTGAAGAGGGCTGCGCGCGAACGGGATGTCCGGTGGCTGACCGGCGAGAGCGACAACCAGTACGAGACGCCGCGCTACAGCCCGGACGGGCAGCGGCTGGTCGTCGCCGTGCGCCAGTCGGACGGCCACAAGGACATCTGGATACTCGACCGCAACGGCAACAAGCTCGCCGAACTGATGCACGACCGCGCGATCGACGGCGGCGCGGTGTGGAGCGCGGACGGCAGCCGGATCTATTTTGCGTCCGACCGCAGCGGCATCTTCAACCTCTACGCCTACGATCTGGCCAGCGGGAAGACAGCGCAGGTAAGCAATGTGGTCGGCGGGGCGTTCACGCCCTCGGTCACGCCCGACGGCAAGGTGATCGCCTACGCGAATTACAGCTCGCAGGGCTACGACATCCACGCGATGGACAACCGCCAGGCCGACTGGAAAACCGCCGCGAGCTACCGCGATCCCTACCCGGCGATGCGCTACGATGACCAGCCTGTCGTCACGGAGTTGGGCCCATACAATCCGCTGCCGACGCTGGTGCCGCGCCTGTGGTTGCCCAACGGCGGTTACAGCGACTACAGCGGCGGTCTGGGCGGTTTCTTCACCTTTGGTAGCGACGCGGTCGAGCGGCACAGCTATGTCGCGAGCGTGCTGTACGGCCCGGAAAAAAACCGCGTCTGGTACGACCTCAATTATCAGTACGACGGCCTGTACCCCAGTCTGATATTGCGCGCACAGGACATGGATGTGGTCCATCCAAAACTGCTGTCGCAGGGCACGGTCGTCGATCCGCTGGACGATTACATCGAACGCAGCCGGATGTTCGATGCCGCGCTGGCATTCCCGCTGTTCGAGCTGGACAGCCAGCACCTGCTGACCTTGGGCTACCGGAACACCCGCGTGTCCGGGCTGTCGCTTCCGCCGCTGGACTACACCGGCGCGCTGCCGGCAGAGGGGAAACTGGTTTCCGGCCGGGTCAGCTACTCCTACAACAATGCCGAGAGATTCGGCTACTCGATCAGCCCCGAAGACGGCCGCAGCATCGAACTGGGGTACGAGCAGGTCGACAAGAAGTTCGGCAGCGATTTCGACCTGAAGAAATACACGGTGGACTGGCACGAATACATCGACTTCCCGTTCGACCATCATGTGCTGCTAGTACGCGCCTATGGCGGCAGATCGACCGGCGACCTGCTGATGCAGCGGGCCTTTCAGCTCGGCGGCGACAACCCCGGCGACTTCACGCTCAACGTCGAGGATACCAGCGTCTACCTGCGCGGCTATCCGGCCAATCAGTACCGCGGCCAGAAGGTCGGGCTGCTCAGCACCGAATACCGCTTCCCGGTCATGAACCTGGAATACGGATTCAGCAACACCCCGTTCTTCTTCAAGCGGGTCCACGGCGCGGTGTTCGCCGAGGCGGGCAATGCCTGGGATGGCCCCTACGTCAGGCAGGATGTGAAACGCTCTGTGGGGCTGGAGGCAAGACTGGACATGTCGCTGTTCTACGCGTTGCCGATCACCGTTCGCGCCGGTCTGGCGCAGGCGCTCGACGACAAGAAGAAGACCAGCGTGATCGCCAATATCTGGTTGTCGTTATTCTGAACCCAGCTGTTGCTCAGCAACTTGTAGGTTTGTTGATTGAGATAAATTACACGCCGAACCGCATCGACAGGTCCACCGCCTGCACGTCCTTGGTCAGGCCGCCGATCGAGATGCGGTCTACGCCGGTTTTTGCGATGTCGTGCACGGTGTGCAAGTTGACGCCCCCCGAGGCTTCCAGTTCCGCGCGTCCTGCATTGAGACTGACGGCGGCGCGCATGTCGGCCAGAGAGAAGTTGTCGAGCAGTATCAGCTTCGCCCCGGCATCCAGCGCTTCGCGCAGCTCGTCGAGGTTCTCCACCTCGATCTGTATCGTCGCCCCATCCGGGGCCAGTTGCTGTGCCGCCCCCAGCACGGGGCGGATGCCGCCCGCCGCGGCGATGTGATTTTCCTTGATCAGGATGCCGTCGAACAGGCCGGTCCGCTGGTTGTGCCCACCGCCGACTCTGACCGCGTACTTCTGGGCGATGCGCAGGCCGGGCAGGGTCTTGCGGGTGTCCATGATCTTAGCGTCCGTGCCCTGCACCGCCTCGACGTAGCGCCGCGTCAGCGTCGCCGTGGCGGAAAGCGTCTGCAGGAAATTCAGCGCCGGGCGCTCGGCGGAGAGCATCGCGCGCGCGTCGCCCTGTATCTCGCACAGCCTCTGGTTCGCCTCGGCGACTTCGCCTTCTTCCACCAGCCAGCTGATCCGGCAGTGCGGGTCCAGCGTGAAGAAGCATTCCTCGAACCATTGCCTGCCGCACAGCACCATCGCCTCGCGGGTGATGACGGTGGCCTGCGCCTCTGTACCGGCCGGTATCAGCTGCGCGGTCAGGTCGCCGCTGCCGATGTCCTCGTCGAGTGCGGCGCGGACGTTGGCGCGAATAACGGGGTAGGTATCGGGGACTGGACTGGTGGGCATGTCGGCTCGGTAGATGGATTGCGGTGCGATCATGATGCAGATTTGGCCTGGCGGAGTCAATTTGCGTGCGGACACCGGCAGGCGAAATTTCCTGAAACCAGTCGTCCCCGGGGTGGTCGAAACCAATGTGCAGAGGCCGCACTTGCCATTCCCGGCAGTGTCTCCACCGGTTCATTCATCTACCCTGAGGAGCGAACACCATGGACAGACGCACATTTTTCAGGCTGACCGCTGGCGGGGCGGGCATGCTGCTGATGGCGCGCTTTGCCGCACCGGCACTGGCGGCGGAATCCGCCGGCAATATCGAAAAGATCTACCGCACCGATGCCGAGTGGAAGAAGCGTCTCACGCCGGAACAATACGAGGTGCTGCGCAACGAAGGCACGGAGCGTCCCTACAGCAGCCCGCTCAATGGCGAGAAGCGCCGCGGGCTGTATGCCTGTGTCGCCTGCGACCTGCCGTTGTTCCCGTCCGAATTCAAGTTCGAGAGCGGCACCGGCTGGCCGAGCTTTTACGACGTGTTGCCCGGCCGCGTCGAGACCAAGACCGATTACCTGCTGCTGTACCCGCGTATCGAATATCACTGCGCGCGCTGCGGAGGCCATCACGGCCACGTGTTCAACGACGGCCCGCAACCGACCGGCCTGCGCTACTGCAACAACGGCGTGGCGCTGAAGTTTATCGCCGAAAAGGCCTAGCCGGATCATGCACGTGATCGACTTGGGCTTGGCATTCCTCGAAGGTCTCGTGCTGATCGTCTCGCCCTGCATCCTGCCGGTGCTGCCGCTGGTGCTGGCGGCCTCCGCGGAGGGCGGCAGGCGCCGCCCCTACGGCATCATCATCGGCTTCGTGCTCGCATTCAGCCTGTTTGCGATCGTTGCACGCAAGATGGTCGCGCTGTTCGGGCTGGACCTCGAACTGGTCCGGGATGCGTCGCTGGTGCTGCTTGCGCTGTTCGGTCTGGTGCTGCTGTCGTCAAGGCTGTCGGATAGATTCAGCATACTGACCCAGGGTGCGGCGAACTTCGGCAACAGGCTCGCTGCGAGCGGCGGCGGGGGCCTGCGCAGCGGCATCTTGATCGGCTCGCTGATCGGCCTGGTGTGGACACCCTGCGCCGGCCCTGTCCTGGCAGCGGTGCTGGTGCAGGTGATCCGCCAGGAGACGACCCTGGCGGGCAACTTGGTCATCCTGTCGTTCGCCGTCGGGGTGGGTGTGCCGATGCTCGTCATCGCGCTGACCGGCAGGAAGATCATCAGCCGGCTGGGATTCCTCACCCGTCACACCGAGGCGCTGCGCCGCACACTCGGCGTGCTGGTGCTGGCCTCGGTCGCACTGATCGCCTACGGCGTGGATACCGCCGCAGTGTTTTCGCCGAGCAAGAAGATCGAAAGCCTGATGGACGCGCAGGGCCTGCAGAACGAGCTGGTCACCCCCTCCGCCGCGCCGGAGTTCGCCGGCATCGAAGCGTGGTTGAATTCGCCGCCGCTGGCGATGCAGTCGCTGCGCGGCAAGGTGGTGCTGGTGGATTTCTGGACCTACTCCTGCATCAACTGCGTGCGCACGCTGCCCTATCTCACCGAATGGGATAGAAAATACCGCGACCTGGGGCTGGTGATCGTCGGCGTGCACTCGCCGGAATTCGAGTTCGAGAAGGATCCGAACAACGTCAGGGCCGCCATCGCCGAGCACGGCATCCGTTATCCCGTCGCGCTGGATAACCGGCTGGACACATGGATCAATTTCAGCAACCGCTACTGGCCCGCGCACTATCTGGTCGACCGGGCAGGACAGGTGGTCTACACCCACTTTGGCGAGGGCGAATACCGGGTCACCGAAAACAACATACGCTACCTGCTCGGGCTGCGAGGGCAGGACGAGGCGCAGGAAGAGGCACTGCCGTTCTCGCCCGAGCAGACGGCGGAAACCTATCTGGGGTATGCGCGTGCTGCGAACTTTTCCAGCCGGGAGACGATGCAGAACGATACCCGCTACGCCTATCACTATCCCGCGCAACTGGGTGCAGACCGGTGGGCGTTGAACGGCGGCTGGACCGTTGTGGCGGAAAAGATCACCGCGAACGAAAAGGGCGCCGGGCTGCGGCTGAACTTCAAGGCGCGCAAGGTGTTCCTGGTGCTGGGCACCGCCAGCGGCAAGCCGGTGCGGGTCACGGTCCGGCTCAACGGCGCTGCCGCCGGCAACCATGCCGGCAGGGATGCGCCGTCGGGCGAGCTCGTCGTCGGGCGCAACACGCTGTATGAGTTGATCGACCAGCAGGCCATGCGCGACGGATTGCTCGAACTGCGCGCCGAGGAGGCGGGGCTGGAAGCCTACGCATTCACCTTCGGCTCCTAACATCATCGGTCATTCGGGAATGAAAGGAGCGATCATGAACCACACGATCAAATATCTGTTAGCCGCCTGCCTGTACCTGACGGTAGGCCAGGGGGCGGCGGCCGCCGAACAGACGGCGGTGTTCGCCGGAGGCTGTTTCTGGGGCGTGGATGCGGTGTTCAAGCACGTCAAAGGGGTATCGGAGGTCGTGTCCGGTTATGCGGGCGGTAGTGCGGCCGCCGCGCGTTACGAGCTGGTGAGCAGGGGAGATACCGGCCACGCCGAATCGGTGCGCGTGCGCTTCGACCCGGCACAGGTGTCCTACGAAAAATTGCTGCAGGTGTTCTTCAGCGTGGCGCACGATCCGACCCAGCTCAACCGCCAAGGCCCGGATGTGGGCAGCCAGTACCGTTCG
>DASWTZ010000089.1:0-15037 GCA_036401875.1 Gallionella sp. | reverse complement strand
TCTTGCCGATGTAGTCGCGTACGCCGAGACACAGGGCCCGGTACACGCCCGCTTCCTCGCTCAGCGCGGCAGTGATATTTCCCGCCGGGCGCAGGTCGCCCTGCAACTCCAGCATCAGCAGTTCCTCGACGAAAAGCCCGGCCTGCGCGGTCCGGTCGCCCCGACAGTCCATCGCGAACGAGCCGCCGTCGAAAATCAGTTCGTCCTGACCACCCGCCAGGTTGGCGTAGACCACCGCCATGCCGGTCTCGGCAATGCGCTCGCGAATGACACCCAAACGCGCTTCATGTTTTTGCAGCGCATAAGGCGATGCGTTCAACACCAGCAACACCCTGGCACCGGCCTGCGCCGCCTGACGCGCAGATCCCGGCTCCCAGATATCGGCACAGATATTCAGGGCGAATCGTATTCCGGCGATTTCAAAAACGCAGGGATCGGTGCCATGGTCGAAATAGCGTTCTTCGTCGAACACCGCATAATTGGGCAAGACCTGCTTGAGATACGTCGCGGCGACTTCGCCATCCTTGAGCAAGGATGCCGCGTTGTAGCGTTTACCGTCCCGTTCGAGCGGATGCCCCACCACCACCGCAATGCCCGACACTTTTCCGGCTAGCTCTTCCAGCGCCTCTGCACATGCCAGATAGAACCCGTCGCGCAGCAGCAAGTCCTCCGGCGGATAACCGCACAGGCTGAGCTCCGGGGTCAGCAATAATTGCGCCCCCTGCCCCCGGGCCTCTTCGGCGTATTGCAGTATCCTGGCAGCGTTCCCCGTCAGGTCGCCCAACATGGAGTTGATTTGCGCGATGGCCAGCTTCATGGAGTTGTCACTTTGATCGAAAGGCGCATCTTATCATTGCACGCAGGCCTAAGACCATTGCACGCGGGCTGAGGACCCTCCTTCCCGACTATCGATCCCGACCAAGTTGACCTTACTAGGCGCAAGGCATAGTATCGCCTAAAACAATGACGCATAAAAACACAGGGGGCAAGGCATGAAATTCTGGAAATCTGCGGGTTGCATATTTTCTGCGTGGCTGTTGGTGGCTGGCGAAGTTTATGCCGAAGAATCCGGTCAAATTGCGCTCGAACTCACGCCCGAATCTCAAAAAACCGCCGAGAGCGATGCTCGCGAGAAGCCGCTACGTGAGGCAGAGGCATTGATCAAGGTTGGCAAGCCAGCCGAAGCCTACAGGCTGCTAGAACCTCTCGAATTCGAACGTTCCGGAGAGGTGCGCTTCGATTATCTGATCGGCATCGCCGCGCTGGATTCCGGGAAACCCGACAAAGCGACCCTTGCGTTTGAACGCGTCCTGGCCGCCGACCCGAACTTTGCCGGTGCACGCCTGGACATGGCACGTGCATATTACCAACTCGGTGACCTGCCGCGCGCCAAGACCGAGTTTGAAACCGTCGCCAAGCAAAATCCGCCGGAAGCAGCACGCGCAACGATCCAGAAGTACCTCGACGCCATCGCGGCCCGCCAGTCAGCCGAACAAACCCGGTTCAGCGCCTACATCGAGGGCATGATCGGTCGCGATACCAACGTCAACAACTCGACCAGCCAGTCGCAGATCAATGTTCCAGTGTTCGGCAATCAGACTTTCACACTGAGCCCGACCAATCTGAAAACCCCGGACAACTATCTCGGCCTTGCGGCTGGCGGCGAAGTCAGTCATGACCTGAGCAGTCACTGGGGATTGTACGCAGGCGCCGATATCCGCCAGCGCAACAACCAGACCGAAACCAGCTTCGACACCCAGAGCCTGGATGGTCGCGCAGGCATTACATTCACGGATGGCGAAAAAAACATCTTCCGTATCGGAACCATGGGCGGACGCTATAACGTGGCGAGACTGCACAACCGCGACTCCGGCGGCATAAACGCGGACTGGCGGCACATATTCAGCCCTGCGAACCAGGCCAGCGTGTTTTTGCAGCAAAGCCGCAATTACTTCAAGGATCCGTTAATCATGATCAACAATTTCACCCAAACCACGCTGGGCGCTGGCTGGATGCATGTGTTGGCGAGCGGGCAATCCATACTGTTCGGCAGTTTGTTTGTGGTAAACGAAGACGATACCGCTCCCATTACGCCCGGCAACCCCGGCGGCGGGCGCGCGGATGGCAACAAGCGCGCCTCGGCCATACGCGCGGGCGGGCAGACTGCGCTGGGCGAGACCAGCGAGTTTTTTGCCCAGGTTGGGTATCAGGTGGGCAATTACGACAAGACCAATGCCATTTTCTTGCGCGAGCGTGTGGACCGTCTGGTGGATGCGACAGTTGGCGCGAATTGGCACTGGGACAAGAACTGGACAGTACGCCCCCAGTTAACCTATTCAAAGAACTATTCCAATATCGTCATTTATCGTTATGACCGCATGGATTTCTCCGTGACAATCCGCCGCGATTTCAAATAATCGCAACTGAGTGAGGTGCCATCATGAATACCACAAAAAATATTGCCGTGTATTGTTCGTGTGCGGTTCTGGCCACCGGCTTCCTGTTTGCAAGCCAGTCTGTCCATGCAGCCATCGCCGGACGTGCGCAGTTCGTCATGGGCAATGTCCAGCTCATCAACGCAGCCAATCAGACACGAGTTCTGCATAAAGGAGATCCGGTCAACGAAGGCGACACCGTGCTGACGGCGAAGGGTGCCAACGCACAGATCAAAATGCAGGATGGCGGTTTCGTCGCCGTTCGGCCGGAATCCCAGTTGAAGTTCGACAGTTTCAAATTCACCGGCAAGGAAGACGGCAGCGAAAAGCTATTCTTCTCCCTGGCAAAAGGCGGATTCCGTTCAGTGACGGGCCTGATCGGCCGGATCAACAAGCCCAGCTACCGCATCAACACCGCGGCGGCAACCATAGGCATACGCGGCACCGACCATGAGACCTTTGTCGTGACGCCGGGCAGCCAGCTGGCCGATACCGCACCCGCTGGCACGTACAACAAGGTCAATGTCGGCGAAACCTACATGGCCACCGACAAAGGCACCATTTCCGTTCTGCCCAATCAGATGGGGTATGCCAGCGGAATCGATCAAGTACCCGAGCTTAAGCCGCTCAATACCGATATCTTCACCGTTGCGGACAAGCCCACCAAGGCAGTGAAAAGCGAAGAGGAAAATGGGGACGAGGTGCGCGAAACCGCAACTGCCGACAGCACAGCCGAAGCTGCTGCCCCCGCCACAGAGACAGCGTCATACGCAACGGAAAATACCAGCCTGGAAATCATCCAGCCGATCACAACCGATGCGGGCATCACGCTGGGGGGCGGAACTGCCGCCGTCGCGCCATACATCCCCAGCAACATCCTGATCTCGATGACTTCAGGCACCTCCAGCAATGGATGGGGAAACTACTTCGTCGCTCCGGCCGATATTACTTACACGGCCGGTGTCCCGACCTCCTTCACGCAACGGTCATTCGACAACACCTGGTTCGAGACATTCTCGGTGCTCGGTGCCGGCACGCCGATCACCGGTGCAGCAAACTCGGGGACGACGGGCATCCAGTTTGGCCGATGGGCCAGCGTTACCGGAGTGGAACAGTCTTCTCGTTGGCTGCTTGAACAAAGCGGGATGCAGAACTTCTGGATGTACGGTGCCGAAGGTTATCTCGATCCAGGCATTACCGCCTTGGGCGGCCAGATGTACGGCACGTTCAACTATGTGCTCGACGGAAGCACTGCGCCGGTTGACTGGCAGACCGGGCAGACTGGCACGCTCACCAGCGCCACGCTCAGCGTGGATTTCGTCAACAGCCTGGTCAACGCGAACCTGGGACTGACGCTAAGCGGCACGAATTGGCAGGTGAGTGCAGCCGGCGTGCCACTTGGCGGAAGCAGTTTCAACACCAGCACATTCGGCGGAAACCTTGCAATCTCGATGGGAGTAGGCACGGCACCCACACTCTGCACCACCTGCAGCGGTTACCTGGATGGAAATTTCACCGGCCAGAATTTTGCCGGCGCGATGCTGTCGTACAATCTGTATGACGGCAACTACACATCAAATATAAACGGCAGCGCCGTCATGGTTCGCGACCCGGCGGTAGCCATCACCAACGGCGCGGCCGCCCCGACCGGTTTCTATTACGTATATTCGTCGTATGGCGGCTACCAGATGATAGACACCCTCACCACAACCGCTGGCGTCCTGACCTCCTTCAGTTCAACTACGCAACCCAGCTATTACAGTTCGACGACCGTGACCTGCACCACCTGCACCGTGGCCGCGCCCACCGCCAACACAGCCAGCACCGGCATTTATTACGGCACTTGGGATGCCGGTTCGATCACGCAGACCTGGGGGAACACATTCGATCCATTCGGCCCGACCTGGATAGCCGGCCCGGAAGCTGGCCCCTTATTCCTGGGCAATGCGCTGGTCGGCACCAAATCGTTCAGTTTCGATGGCGGCATGGTGACGAATGCACAGGGAATTGCCGGAACGGTATTGGCCACATCCGCGCTCACGGTCAATTTCACGCGTCAGGTGGTCGGGGTGAACCTCAACCTGTCGGTCCCCGACACAGCTACCGGTGCATTGCATAGCTGGAACGCCGCCACCCTGTCCGGAAACGAGGCAATCATACAAAGCGCCCAGCAGGGTATCGGCGGGGTTGAATTCTGGGCGGATTCTTATTCACCCGCCGGCCCGGGACAGCTGACCGTAACCGTCGACGGCGCAACTCCAGGTAACGGCAGCCTGTCGGGGCAATTGACCGGAATGGGCTTTAACGGTGCGATCCTGAGTTACAGCCTGAATGCGATGATAGGCGCCACAGCCCAGATATACGAACAGGTGAACGGCGTGGCTGCGTTCGCCGGGGCTGCGAGCGATGTGGCAACCCCCTACCGTCTGGTGATGGCCTCGCTGACCGAGCCCAACCTGCAAGCAGTGACTCCGGTCAGCGCGTTGGGCTTCTATGCCAATGCGCCGACCCGGATGATGACTGATGCCTCGGGTAACCTGACCCAGTTTGACATCAGCTCCGTCCGCAATACCAATGGCACCAGTGGTGCCATGACATTGAACAGCAGCACCAGCACGCTGGCCAACGCAGGCAGCGATGCCGTGACGGGCATCAGCTGGGGGCGCTGGGATGGCGGCAGCATGAACGTGACCGACCGTGCGACCGGCACTGTCTCCCCGACCCCTTTGGCTGGCAGCCTGCACTGGATCGCCGGGCCGACGGGCGCCGGAGACGTCACGCTGCCCGTCTCCGGCACCTACACATATACCAACGCCGGCGGAACAGTGCCTACCGACAATCTGGGCAATGCGGGCACATTGAACAGCGCGACGCTCAGCGCCAATTTCACCGCACAAACCGTCAATGTCGGGGTGAACGTGACCGTGGCCGGCGCAACCATGGCGGGAACCGCTGCTAACGTTCCCATCATCCAGAACACGGCCTTCTATGCCGACAGCATCAATCCGGCCACCTCAGCAAGTCATTTGGCAGTTACCTGTACAGGCACCTGTGGCACCTCCACGCAGGGCGTCATTCTGGGCGGGTTCACCGGTACAGGCGCTACCGGGGCAATGATGACTTATGGTTTCGAAAACACCCAAACGACAGGTACGCAGGTAATTTCGGGCGTCGCTGCGTTTAGTCGATAACGCAGAGAGACAGACGGGCCCGCAATCGCGAGCCTGTCTGTTGGATCCCTGCTTGGCGTACCATATACTTGTCGTTCTCATCCATTTATTCATCAGCCTGTTTTTATCTATGCGTAATACTTCAACTGCTCTCCCAGTCAACTGCGCCCAATCCACCTCAATGCGCGGCTTCACGCTGATCGAAATCATGGTGGTGGTCGTCATCATGGGCATCCTGGCTGCGCTGGTCGTGCCCAAACTGATGGGACGCACCGATGATGCACGCATCATCGCCGCCAGGCAGGACATCGCGACCGTGATGCAGGCGCTCAAACTCTACAGGCTGGACAACCTGCGTTACCCGACCACCGAACAGGGCCTGCAGGCGCTGGTCACCAAGCCCACCACCGGCCCGGCGGCCGACGGCTGGAAATCGGGCGGGTACATCGACAAGCTGCCGAAAGATCCGTGGGGCAATCCCTACCAGTACCTGTCGCCCGGTATCAGGGGCGAGGTGGACGTGATTTCCCTGGGGAGCGATGGCCAACCTGGCGGCACGGAATATGATGCCGATATCGGATCGTGGGACCTGTAAGCCAGATTCCACCGGCAGTTTCAATCAGCAACAACCCGGACCGACGACAACGCGGATTCACCCTGCTGGAACTGCTGATCGTGATGGTGATCGTCGGGATCACGGTAGGCATGGTGTCCTTCAACGCAATGCCGGACAAGCGCAAGATGTTGCACAACGACGCCCAACGCATCGCACTGCTTCTGCAGCTGGCCCGCGACGAGGCGATCGTGCGCAACCGCCCGATCGCCTTCGAGGCGGACACCGACCGCTACCGTTTCCTGATGTACGATGAAAACGTCTGGCAGGCACTGGAACAGGACGAGTACTTCCGCGAGCGAGAATTCAAGCACTCCCCGGTCAGCTTTACGGTCTCTCCCCCTTCACCCGGAAAAAACCTCCCGCTGCGCATCATCTTTGGCCGTGAGCCAGTCAGCAAGCCATTCGTGCTGACACTCAGTGCCGGAGACGCGCGAGTAATGATCCGCGCCGATGGCATCGGACATTTCGTGGCGGAATAACATGCGGGCACACAAATCCCATTGCACAGGTTTCACCTTGCTCGAGGTGATGGTGGCGCTGGCGATCGTAGGCACGGCGCTGGGCGCCAGCCTACGCGCAGTCGGCAGCCTGACCCGGAACAGCAGCGACCTGCGCATTTCGATGATGGCGACCTGGTCCGCCGAAAATCGCCTGACGCAAATCCGCCTGGCCCGCGAATGGCCCCCATTTGGGCAACGCACTTTCGCTTGCCCGCAGGATGAATTGAAGCTGGTATGCAAGGAAGAGGTGTTTGCCACCCCCAACCCCTATTTCCGCCGCATCGAGGTAAGCGTCTTCATTCCCGACCGTACCGGGGACACGCAGGACAACGGAAGAAGCCTGCTCAAACTGGCCCAGGTGGTCCCCAATGCGCAATAACAGCCTAGACAGGCGCGCTTCGGCGGGCGGCCTTACCCTGATCGAATTGCTGGTGGCGATCACCGTCCTGGCCGTAGTCGCGGTGCTCGGCTGGCGCGGGCTCGACAGCATCGTGCGGGCGCGCATCGCGCTCACCGAAAACCTGGAGCAGACACGGGGGATGCAGCTCACCTTCGCGCAGCTGCAGAACGACTGCGCCCAGCTGGCCCCCGCCAATGTCCTGCCAGATCACGCTACGCTGATCGCCGAACAGGGAATGCTCAGGCTGGTGCGTACGGTGTTTGCCGACAACCAGCCAGCCCGATTGCAAATCGTCACCTATCGGCTCAGGGATGGCGTGCTGACACGCCGCGCATCCGCCGAGACCCGTGACCTGAAGGAACTGGAGGCGCTGTGGAAGAGCGAGGCACGCCTTGATGAGACCGATGCGGTCGTGCTGCAATCGGGCGTCTCCGAATTAAACATGCGGCTGTGGGTGCGCGGACGAAGCGCCTGGCTCAGCGCTGCGGAGGTGTTCGCGCCCGATGCCAAGCCCGGACAAGCACTGACCGGCCTGGAAGTCGACATAAGGCTCATGGGACGCGACACCCACCTGACCAAGATATTCCTGCTGGGGGTGGTGTGAGACCGCGCCACACCTTTTGCAAACGCCAGCGCGGGGTCGCCGTGATCACCGCGCTGCTGCTCACCACACTAGCGATCACCATCGTGGCCAGCCTGTTCTGGCAGCAACAGGTACAGGTACGCTCCATCGAGAACCAGCGGCTGCAATTGCAGAAACAATGGGTGTTGCGCGGGGCGCTCGACTGGGCAGCGCTAATCCTGCGCGAGGATGCAAAGCATTCCAGCGTCGACACGCTGGATGAACCCTGGGCCGTGCCACTGGCAGATACCCGCCTCGACCAGTTTGTCGAAAACGGCGCGGCCGACGAGGTCCCGGACGCGGCGTTATCCGGCGGAATCAGCGATGCGCAGGCGCGCTACAACCTGACCAACCTGTGCCCGGACGGAACCATCAATCACGCCGAAGTTGCCGTCTTCGCCCGGCTACTGGACAGTGTCAAACTGGACCCCGAACTGGCAGAGGCGACGGCCCAGGCGATGGCAGCGATGCACACGCCCGTTCAGGCAAACAACAGCATACAGCCGGTGCAACCTCCAGCAGCAGGCAATGAACAGGAACAGGCGGCCGCCAATGCCTTCGCAATGGCCCAAAGAGCGATACGCGAAGCTGCGGCGAGAAATGGCTCCCTGCCTGCGACACAACTTACGGGTTTGTTCAATCACCCGAGCGACTTGCTAGCCGTGCCCGGTTTCTCTCCGACGATGCTCGAAAAACTGAAAGGGCTGGTGATCTTTCTGCCGCGCGCCACACCAGTCAACGTGAATACCGCGCCAGCCGAGGTGCTGGCCGCCAGAATAGACGGGCTCACACTTTCAGCTGCCAATTCACTGGTGCAAACCCGCAGCCAAGCCAGTTTTCGCGACTTGGCAGACTTCAAGAACCGGTTGCCGGTCAAGTCATACCCAGCGCAGAACAACGAGGTATCCGTCACAACCAATTATTTCCTGATCGACGGCAAGGTGCGCATAAGACGTGCCAGCCTGGAAGCCCAGACGCTGATTGAGCGGTCGGGCTCCAATACCAGGCAAATCTGGATCCGAGAATATTAGTCCGGTTATGCAACGTTATGATAATGGACGGAATAATACAACCCATGTATAAAGCAAAAGTCGTGTATGCGGCGAAAATAAGAAGTTTTTAAAAACTACAGGGAGTGAATATGAAAGCATTGAATTTGCCGCTCAAGGGGATTGGGGCATTGCTACTGTCAATGTCGTTGACGGCTTGCCTCAACCCTTTCGACAAGACAAACGATACGACCAGCACCACCAACGGTGGTGGAAGCACCAACGGTGTTTCATGTGACCTTACTTCGTTCAACACCGCAGCCCTTTCTCAGTGCATTACATTTAACTCTGCTTCGGGTGTCACTTCTTGCGCAACTTTTGGATCATCAGCAACAACTGTTGCTTCCTGCACGGGCACGAATAGCTGCGTATACGCTGACTACACCACGTATTACAGTGGAACAGACGCAGCCCTTGTGCAAACCGGTTGCACAAATGCGGGCGGCACCTGGTATTGACATGAAGCAGTAATCAAGAAGTACAGCTCTGCATCCGGAAGGCATGATCAGCGATGTTCGTGCCTTCCGGCTTTTCACTGCATGTATCGCCAGTTGTCGCGATGTGCGTTACCATTCCGACCGCTTATCGGGAAACCAACACCTTGATCACCTGTCGAACGCGTGTCGATTTTGAATATCTTAGGGAGAAGCACATGAACAGCCAGAAAAGCTACAACGCGATTCCAGCCCTCCTGCTATCGATCGTACTGCTAACTGCATGCAGCGGTAAATCATCCGACTCCCCTGCGCCCACAGGCGATACCTTGACGATATCCGCGCCGATTGGAGATTTGACCTACCTGAATCACACCAGCTCATTCATTCCCAATACAGCCACCACTTTCTACAACAATTGGATAACCAGCCAATCCGGTGGCGTCGCTTCCCTGTTCATGCAATATACGCTTGCCAGCGGCTTGATACTATCGGATTACGTTTCGATTAGCGGGGTCTCGGACAATGGCACCGCTTTCACTGCCGGACTGCCAACGTCGATCATATGCAACGTAACCAATGTTGTATCGGTCTGGCCGAGCTGCGCCACCTGGGGGATCACAGTCGACAAGGCTGCCGGTACGATCAGTTTCGCTTCCACTCCGGTTTTCAATGACCTCAACAACACCGAAACCGGAACGATGACGGGCACATTGACCTTTCCGCCGTTCTGAACGTAATCAGCCCTGTTTGAACAATTGAAAGTATTGTCTTCCGGGTAGCGCATTGTGCGTTACCATTCTGCAATAACCGGCCTTGAGAAACCCGCACCTTGAACACCCTGTACATCCGCCTGCCTTCCCGGGCCGCCAGTGCGACAGCTCAGCTTGAGCTACCCTGCCCCTATGCGCTGGTGGTGGGACAAACCATCGCGCAGCAGGGCATTTCGCCATTACCGGGACTGGCCGGACAGATAGCGAAAGCGCAGCAGGTGGTGCTGTTGCTGGCCGCCAGCGATGTCACGCTGCTGCGCGTCAGGGTACCGCCGCTGTCGCCCGCAAAGCTGAAGCTCGCACTGCCCAATCTAGTGGAAGACCTGATCATCGGCGACCCGGCCGAATGCGCGATCGTCGCAGGCAGCCCGTCCGACGGAATGCGCAGCATTGCGGTGACGCAACGGGACTGGCTGGAGCAACTGGGCAAGGTGTTGCACGGATACGGCGCGCGGCTGGTTTCCGCCCTGCCAGCGCAACTGTGCCTGCCCCCCACCGGTGAGCCGGACAGCCTGACTGCCGCAGTACAGGAACATGGCTTAGGGGCAGACCTGTCGCTGCGGCTTGCGGAACACGAAGGGATAGGACTAGCAATCGGCATCGGCCAGAACGACATCCCGGCACGCGAGGTGATCGCAGCGCTGAACGCCATCGTCCCCGAAAAGCAGGTCACCCTGTATGTACCTCAGGAATCGGTTGCGTCCTATCGGGACGAAGCCGGGAGTGCGCGCATCAATGTATCCGTCGACAACTGGTCGAACTGGATAGACGGTGTGGCAACCGCGACATTGGACCTGATGGCGCATCAGCGTGGCATGAGCGGCGGCAGGATCGACTGGCGTGCCTGGCGCTGGCCGCTGCTGCTCACCGGCATGATATTGCTGCTTAATATCGCCGCGCTGAATTTCGACTGGCTGCAACTGAAGCGCGAAGCCGGTGCGCTGCGTGCGGCGATGTTCCAGACCTATCGCACGGCCTACCCCAACGAGACCGTCATCATCGACCCGATCGCGCAGATGCAACAGAAGATCGCCGCCGCGAAGCACGGTTCCGGGCAGGCCGCAGCGGATGACTTCACGGCCATGATGGCGATTTTTGGCGAGGCATGGACCAATACAGTAACGGCAGGCCAGGCAAATGCCCCCGGGATCGCCGCCTTCGAGTACCGTGAACGCCGCCTGCGCGTCAAGTTCAAACCGGGCGCTGGGGCTCCTCTCCAGCAGATCAGGGCCCCGCTGGCCTTGCACAATCTGTCGCTGGAATCGGTTTCATCATCGCCCGTGGTCTGGGAAATCAGGAGCATCAGATGAATCTGCCCGACCTGCTGAAACGGGCCAGACCGGCCGTCCTGGAATTCTGGGCCGCACGTGCACCGCGGGAACGCACGATACTGGGCATCGGTGCCACAGTGGTTGTGCTCGCCCTGGTTCAACTGATACTGATAGACCCGGCGCTGTCCGGGCGGAAGAAATTGAACAGGGACTTGCCGACGCTACGCCAGCAGCTTGCGCAACTGCAGGCTCTGGGCAAGGAGGCGGCGGCTCTCTCGGCAAAGCCCTCCGCCCCCCTCCCGGCCGTCACCCGTGAAAGCCTCGAAACCGCCCTCACCCGCGTCGGACTGGCGCCGCAAGGCGTGACAGTCAACGGGAACATCGTGCAGGTGAAACTGACCTCAGTCCCGTTTTCTGGATTGCTGAACTGGCTGGATGAGATGCAAAAAGACACGCAGCTTGCAGTGGCGGATGCCGATATAACCGTACTGCCCCAGCCGGACAGGGTCGATGCGGTACTGTCGCTGCGTCAGCCTGCGGCCGAATAATGCTGCGCCTGCTGCTCTGGTCGCTGGCTGGTTTGTTCAGCGTTCTCCTGACTGCACTGGCATTCTTGCCGGCAACCTGGATGGCCTCTGTCGTGGAAACGCAGTCCTCGGGCCGCTTTACGCTGGGGGATGCACAAGGCACCTTGTGGAGCGGCTCAGCTTTCATCGGCGGCGCATCCGGCAGCGGCGATCCGGTCACTCCGCTACTGCCGGGGCGCTTCTCCTGGCACCTGTCGCCGCTGGTGCTTCTGGGCGGTGTCGATCTGGAACTGGCCAACCCCGAGGCGATGGAGCAACCCGTCCGGATAACCGGCAGCTGGAACCGCTGGCATGTGAGTCCGACCGTCATCTCTTTGCCTGCGGAGCGGCTGGCGGCGCTGGGTGCACCGCTGAATACCGTGCAACCGTCTGGCCGGATGCAACTATCATGGGCGCCTTTGCAGCTGGGCCTGCATGAAGGCGCGATCGAAATTTCCGGCACCATGAACCTGAAACTGATCGAAATTTCATCGCGGATGTCGCCGGTCAAGCCCTTGGGCGACTATAATCTGACACTTGACTGGCAGGGGCAGAATGCAACGGCCTTGCTCAACACGAACAGAGGGCCGATGCTGCTGAATGGCTCGGGGCGGCTGAGCAACGGACATTTGCAGTTTTCAGGTACGGCGCAGGCCGAAGCCGGGCAGGAAGAACGGCTGGAAAACTTTCTCAATTTGCTTGGGCAGCGCCGCAGGGAAAACGACAGGGACGTGATCGCGCTAGAGTTCAAATGAAAATTAAGCTATCTGAAAAAACCGTGCAAAAACCTTCAGCCCGGCTGATCCTGAACGCAATGCTCATCCTGTGCTGCATCATGGCGAGCATACAGCCAGCCCATGCGCAGGCGAATCAGGGCAAGCAGCCCGCCGGCAGCACACTCAACTTCGTCAACGCTGATATCGAATCGGTGATTGCCGCAATAGGCGATTACACCAACACCACCTTCGTCATCGACCCGCGCGTCAAGGGCACGATCAGCCTGGTATCGGAAAAGCCGCTCAGCAAAGCGCAGGCTTTCAAGTTGCTGACTTCCGTTTTGCGGATGAATGGCTACAGCGTGGTCGCAGGATCGGGCTACAGCAAGGTAGTGCCGGAGGCGGATGCCAAGCTCCAGGCCGGCCCGATGCAATCCGGTCGGCAAACGGCACTGCGCGGCGACCAGATCGCCACACAGGTCTTCAAGCTGAATTACGAGACCGCCAACAACCTGGTCGCGGTGCTGCGTCCGCTGATCTCGCCCAACAACACCATCAACGCCAACCCCGGAAACAACACGCTGGTCATCACCGATTACGCAGACAACCTGCTGCGGCTGGGCAGGATAATCGCATCAATTGACAGTCCCGCCAGCGGCGAATTCGAGGTGGTGCCCGTTCGCCATGCTATCGCCGACGACCTCGCGACGATGGTCAGCCGCCTACTCGAACCGGGCGGCCAGCCCGGAAGCGATGCCGGGCGCATCACCCTGCTGACGGATTCGCGCAGCAACTCCATCATCGTGCGCGCACCCTCCCGTGCTAGGGCAAGCCAGGCAAAGTCGCTGATCGAACAGTTCGACCAGCCCACCGAACACCCCGGCAACGTGCATGTCGTGTACCTGAAAAATGCCGAGGCGACCAAGCTCGCTGAAACCCTGCGTGCCGTGATGACGGCGGATCCCTCCGCCCTCAGCGCCCAATCGGCTTCCCGCACGGGCAAACCCCAGTCAACCCAGCAACCGCCGGCTTCTGCTCCGGCAGGTGGCAGCGGCGGATTCATCCAGGCAGACCCCACCACCAATACGCTGATCATCACCGCCAGCGAACCAGTCTACCGCAACCTGCGCGCCATCATCGACCAGCTCGACGCACGGCGCGCCCAGGTCTATATCGAATCGATGATCGTCGAAGTCAGTGCTTCGCGTGCTGCCGAATTCGGTGTGCAGTGGAGTGCGGCGACAGGGGACACCACCAGCGACTACCGCATCGGCGGCCTCACCTCGTTCGGCACCGGCGGCGACAATCTGGTCAACCAGGGCATCGCCCGCGCCGGCGGCAGCTACCTGCCGCTGGGCAGCGGCCTGAGCCTGGGCGTACTGCGCCAAGTCAACGGGCAGGTCGGGCTGGGCGCCCTTGCTCGCGCGCTGGCAACAGACGGCGACGCCAACATCCTGTCGATGCCCAATCTGATCACGCTCGACAATGAGGAAGCCAAAATCATCGTCGGCCAGAACGTGCCTTTCGTCACCGGCCAGTACACCACCTCCGCCTCTGGGGGCGCCGCAGGGGTCAACCCGTTCCAGACGATAGAGCGCAAGGACATCGGCCTCAGCCTGCGTGTGCGTCCGCAGATCTCCGAAGGCGGCACCGTCAAGATGACCATCTATCAGGAAACATCCAGCGTGCACGATTTGACCGGCGCGGCCGGGATCACCACCAACAAGCGCTCCATCGACACCAATGTGCTAGTGGATGACGGGCAGATCATCGTGCTGGGCGGACTGATCGACGACCAGGAAACCGAAAACGTGTCTAAGGTTCCGCTGCTGGGCGATATTCCGATCATAGGCAACCTGTTCAAGTACCAGAACCGCAAGCGCGTCAAAACCAACCTGATGGTGTTCCTGCGGCCCACCGTGATACGCAGCACGATGCAAAGCACCAATCTGGCCAGCGACCGCTACAACTTCATCCGCAATTCCGAGATCGAGGTACAGCCCAAATTCAAGCTCACGCTGCCCAATACGGGCGCGCCCTTGCTGCCGGAACTGAAGGACGGCCAGATGGACGGCGGCCTGCTATTCAACCGGATGGATAACGGGGAACTGTTTCCCCCGCCCGCGCCATCCGCCGATGCGGCAGCGAAAGCATCGAAACCGGACAAGACGCCATCGGAAAATGCGCCATCGAGCGATCCGGCATCGGATGCCCCGGAACCGGAAGCCCCGGCATCGAATGATCCGGCAGCCGGCGCGCAAACTGCCGGCCCTCATGACACGGCGACACCGCAGGCAACCGAATAATCGGCACAGTCATGACGGATCAGACCGAACTCACGATTTTGCGCGACAGGCTGCGCAAATTCGCCGAGGCGCGGGACTGGAACCAGTTCCATTCGCCGAAGAATTTGAGCATGGCGCTGATGGTCGAAGTGGCCGAACTGATGGAGCACTTCCAGTGGCTCACAGAGGATCAGACCGGC
>DASWTZ010000088.1:0-2883 GCA_036401875.1 Gallionella sp. | reverse complement strand
TGCGATTACATCAAGCTGCAGATGGAAGCGCTGTGCGTCGTGTCAGACAGCGGCACCATTACCGAGGAGGCCTCCCTGCTCAACCTGCCGGCGATCACGATACGCAACGCACACGAGCGACCAGAAGGCATGGACGTGGGCACGCTGATCATGAGCGGGCTGAAGAAGGAGCGGGTGCTGGATGCGGTGCGCGTCATAACCGCCCAGCAAGGCAAGGGCACACGCGTGATGCAGCATGTGCAGGATTACGAGGCTGGACCGGTATCAAAACAAGTGCTGCGCATCGTGTTGAGCTATGTGGACTACGTGAACCGGACGGTGTGGTCAAAGCCAGCCTGAACGATCAGCCTTGCCTCGGAAAATTTTTCTATGACATCGTTATTGATAACTGGCGCCAGCGGTTTTATAGGAGAAGCTCTTTGCGAAGAGGCTGTTGCGCAAGGATTTAAAGTAAAGGGCGCCACTCGCAGCGAAGTAAACTTCGGCGGCGGTGTCGACAATGTCATTGTTGACCAAATCGATGGCTCGACCGACTGGGCGTTGGCGTTGAAGAATGTGGAGGTCGTAATCCATCTCGCAGCGCGTGTTCATGTCATGCGCGACACCGCCGCGGACCCGCTGGCAGAATTCCGCAGAGTCAACCTGCATGGCACGACAAATTTGGCTAAACAAGCAGCGAGCCACAAGGTAAGGCGCTTTGTCTATGTCAGCACGATCAAGGTGAACGGGGAACGTACTGCGGAGGGTCAGAGGTTCAAAGCATCAGATCAAGTCGACCCGCAGGATAACTATGCGGTCTCAAAGTGGGAGGCCGAACAAGAGTTACGGAAAATTGCGCATGAAACGGGTATGGAGATCGTGATAATTCGCCCGCCTCTACTTTATGGTCCGGCCGTAAAAGGAAATTTCCTCAGCCTGCTGCGAGCCGTGGATAAAGGCATTCCGCTCCCGTTGGCAAGCATCCGCAATGCACGCAGCATGCTGTATTTGGGCAACCTGACGGACATACTGCTGCGCTGTGTTACAGCCCCCGTCGCAGCGGGCAAGACCTATTTGGTGCGCGATGGAGAAGACATTTCCATGCCCGATTTGGTTCGGCTGCTGGGCGAGGGGATGGGTAAGCGCGTCCGGCTGTTCCCGTTGCCGCTGGGTTTGCTAGGCAAACTTGCTGCTGTAGCCGGACGGAGCGCTGCGTTCGATCGCACAACCGGTTCGCTCCTCATCGACGATGCACCCATACGCGAAGAACTCGGCTGGAAACCCAAGTTCACACTGCGCGAGGGCTTGCAAGCGACGGCGCGCTGGTACCAGCAGCAAGGCCGTCGGACCAGCGAGCCGCCCTTGCCGAAGCTCAGGCGGAATACGGAACATCCATGCCGTGTATCCATCGTGATCGTCAACTACAACGCCGGAGAAATCTTGCCGTATTGCGTTGCGCAGGCATCATTGCAGGCCGAGCAGGTCATCGTGGTCGACAATGCATCTGACGACGGTAGCGTCGCGGTGCTGAAGGAATCCTTCCCCTCCGTTACGGTGATTGCAAATGAACGCAATCTGGGATTTGCCAAGGCCTGCAACCAGGGTGCGAGGGTAGCGTCAGGAGACCACATACTGTTCCTGAATCCCGACTGCATACTCGAATCGGAGGCGGTAGAGCGCCTGGTTGCGGCGGTGCACAGCGCAGACGATGTCGGCATGGCAGGCGGCCTGTTAACCAACCCGGACGGCAGCGAACAGGGCGGCGGGCGGCGGGCGGTGCCTACACCCTGGCGTTCGTTCGTCAGGGTGTCCGGGTTGGGCAACCTGAGCGGACGTTATCCCACGCTATTTTCCGATTTCGCGTTGCATAAGCAGCCCTTGCCGGAAAAACCGATTCCGGTGGAAGCCATTTCCGGGGCTTGCATGCTGGTGCGCCGTGATGCTCTGGAGCAGATCGGGCTGCTGGACGAGGCTTACTTCATGCATTGCGAGGACCTCGACTGGTGCATGCGTTTTCGCCGCGCCGGCTGGAAACTGTTGTTCGTACCAGATGCGCGCATGGTGCATTACAAGGGGCATTGCAGCAAGGACAGGCCGATTTTTGTGGAATGGAACAAGCACAAGGGCATGCTGCGCTTCTACAACAAATTCTTCCGACATCAATATCCCGGCTTGCTGATGGGGCTGGTCAGCGTCGGTGTGGCGATGCGGTTCGTGGCGGTGACGGCCTACCACCTGGTGAAAAAAATCAAGCGCCGCGCAGGCATGCTCCGTGGCTGAATCCCGGGTAGGAATACTCGGCGCGACCAGCATGGTGGGGCAAAGCCTGGTGCCGTTGCTGCGCGATGCAGGACACCATGTGATTGCCTATTCCAGGTCCAGGCAGAAACATCAGCCGGCAGATTCCATCGAATTCAGGTGCTACCCCGCATCCGGGGAGACAGGCGATGAAACCATCGCCGACTGGATATGCCTTGCGCCGATCTGGACCTTTCCCGAGCACTTTGCAATGCTGTCGGGACATCGGGTAAAACGCGTCGTCGCGCTCAGCTCGACCAGCATTTTCTCCAAGCGACACTCAGCGGATAAAGCCGAACAAAACATGGCGGCACAACTCGCCCGGGGTGAGGGCGAGCTCATTTCCTGGGCCGAAGCGAACGGAATCGAGTGGGTGATCCTGCGACCTACGCTGATCTATGGATTGGGGAAGGACCGCAATATCTGTGAGATCGCCCGCTTCATTGCACGCTTCGGCTTCTTCCCGCTCTTTGGCAAGGCAGAGGGCTTGCGCCAGCCGGTTCATGTCGAAGATGTTGCCGCGGCCTGTATGGCTGCCTTGCAGCATACGAAGGTTCGCAATCGCTCGTATGAGATTTCCGGCGCAGAAATAATGCCCTATCGGGA
>DASWTZ010000087.1:0-12677 GCA_036401875.1 Gallionella sp. | reverse complement strand
AGTGATTGAGTTTCTTTCGTTGTTCATGATTCCCGGTTACTGCATTTTTCGTGGTTCATCACAGCAGGAGGTGCATCATGCTACCTAATGCGACTCAAGTATTACGACGTAAGCCCGTGCAAGCAGCGGCGCTGTTTGCATTTTTAGTCATGCTGGCGATTTTGGGGTTTTGTTTTCCCGCAGTCGCCACTGAACCCAACGACAACACCGAGCACAACGACAACACCGAGCACAACGACGATTCCGAAGACAATGGGAATACCGGGCAAAACGGCAATCCCCATGCCAACCTGGCTTTTGCTAACTACAAGGGCAGCACTAGCTGTCTGCAGTGCCATCAGAACGAAACCCGCGAAGCCCATGCATCGGTGCACTATCAGTGGCGGGGCGAGTCGCCTCACTCGTTCTATCGCGATGTAAACGGTCATCTGGCCAATCTTGGCAACGCAGGCAAGCTGGGGGGCATCAACGATTTTTGCGGGTATCCCGACATCAACTTTATCGGCCAGTTGGTGAATGTGGACGGCAATACTGTCAGTGGCGGCTGTGCTCAATGCCATGCAGGGGTTGGCGATATGCCCAAGCCGAATCCTGCCGCGTTGCTGGCGGATGGCGTGCGCACGCAACTGGACAATGTCGACTGCCTGATGTGTCACTCGGATATTTACAAACGCAAGGTTGATCGGGTTACCCAGGCGGATGGCGTGGCCCGATTTGCCTTCGTGCCCGACGGGGCCGCTATTCCCGGTGGACTTGCTCAAGCCATCGGGATTCAAAAAAGTCCGGGTCGCGCCAGCTGCGTAAGTTGCCATGCCTACGCCGGCGGCGGATGCAACAGCAAGCGCGGCGATATCCAGATGGCCCATAATGAACCGCCGAGCCGCAATTTCGATGTGCATATGGCCTCCAAGGAATTGGGCGGGGCCGGCCTTACCTGCATGGGATGCCACAAGTCGAAGAACCATAAAATCGCTGGCCGTGGCACCGATCTGCGCCAGACCGACCTTGATCCGCCTCCGCAATGCACCGATTGCCACAATCTGCCGGTGCACGGCAACCGGACTTTGGACTCGCACACTGCGCGTGTCGATTGCCGCAGCTGCCACATCCCGTTCTTCGCCAAGCCGACCTTGCTGGGCAGCGGCGCCACCGACATGTTCCGCGATTACACCAGGCCGCCGGTATTGAATGAGGAGCGTCGCCTGTTCGAGCCGTTCCAGATCATGCAGAACAACGTGATGCCGGAACTGGTGTTCAACAACGGGACCAGCGAGTTTTATCGCTTCCTCGACCCGACCCGGCCGCAGGCCAACGGCAAGGTGCTGATGGGAGGACCACTTGGAAAGGTGAGCGATTCGGGCGTCAAGCTGGTTCCTGTGAAGCATCATGCCGGCATACAGCCGCACGATCCGGTGACCGGCGCGCTATTGCCGCTACGCATGGGTATCCTGTTCACCGGACGCATGGGCGGAGTGCTGTTGCCGCCTGACGATATCGTCAATCAGGCCATCCTGGCAGGCGCTGCAGCGGTACCGCAGTTCAATCACGTAATTTCGCGCGATTCCTATGATTTCGTAATGACTGAACGATACATGGGCATCTCCCATGAAGTGGCTCCCCACGACATGGCGCTGAAATGCACCGACTGCCACGGTGCTACGACCAGCCGCATCGATTTCCAGGCGTTGGGTTACGCGCCGCGACCGGAGCGTACGCCAAGTGCGTCTGTCAATTGCGCGGCTGGCTGCCACGGGAACAAAGCGGGCGAATGGCCGGAGAAGGAACTGTTCAAGAAGATGCATGAGAAGCACGTGGCCGACAAGCGCTTCGACTGCGCCCAGTGTCACAGTTTCAGAACCGCCACGAACTAGCAAAGCAAGCAATCAGCTGCAAACACAAAGGCGACCGATGGTCGCCTTTGTTGCGATTCAACCTGCGGGTGTCTTTCGCCCGATCCTGCTCAGTGTCTCGACCAGCAGGTCGGCCTCGTCGCGCGTGTTGTAGAACGCGAACGAGGGACGGACGGTGGACTCCAGGCCGAAGCGCCGCAGGATGGGCTGCGCGCAGTGGTGGCCGGTGCGTACCGCGATGCCTGCCTCGTCCAGCAGCTTCGCGACTTCCGGGTCGGATATGCCGTCCATCACGAACGAGACCACGCCGCCGCGGTCGCGGGGCTGGCCGATCAGGCGCAGGCCGTTGACGCTGCGGATGCCTTCTAACGCGTAAGCCAGCAGCTCTGCCTCGTAGCGCTCGATCGCATCCAGGCCGATGGCGTTCAGGTAATCGAGCGCGGCGCCCAGGCCGACGGCGGATGCGGTGGCCGGGGTGCCCGCCTCGAAACGCTTCGGCGGCGTGTTGAAGGTGGTCTGCTCGAACGTGACCCGCTGGATCATGCCGCCGCCACCCTGCCAGGGCGGCATTTCGTCCCACAATTCCTTGCGGCCGTAGACAGCGCCGATGCCGGTGGGGGCGAACAGCTTATGGCCGGAGAACACGTAGAAGTCGCAGCCGATCGCCTGCACGTCCACACGTCGGTGCGGCACGCCCTGCGCGCCGTCGATCACCACGGTGGCGCCGGCGCGCTTGGCCATCCGCGTCATCTCGCGGATCGGCATCACGGTGCCGAGCGCGTTGGAGATGTGGGTGACGGTGACGATACGGGTGCGCGGGCCGAGCAGGCGCGCGTACTCGGCGAGGTTCAGGTCGCCGTTGTTGTCCACCGGGGCGACGCGGATCGTCGCGCCGGAGCGCTTGGCGGCGAATTGCCAGGGCACGATGTTGGCGTGGTGCTCGGCCTCGGTCAGCACAATCTCGTCGCCGGGGCGCAGCAGTTTTTCGGCGAGGCTCGCGGCGAGCAGGTTGAGTCCCTCGGTGGTGCCGCGCACGAACACGATCTCCTGCGGCGAGGCGGCGTTAAGGAAGGCAGCGACGCCGGCACGCGAGCCCTCGTAGGCGTCAAAGGCTTCAGTCGCCAGCGTGTGGGTGCCGCGGTGGATGTTGGCGTTCTCGTGCTCGTAGTAGCGGGTCACGCGGTCGATCACCGACTGCGGTTTCTGCGTCGTCGCAGCGTTGTCCAGCCACACCAGCGGCTTGCCGTGCACTTCGCGTCGCAGGATGGGGAAGTCGCGGCGGATGGTTTCGACGTCCAGTAGGGACGGTTCGGGCGTGCGGGCGGCGGTGCGGCTCATGGTCTTCAGGGCATGCCAGTCACGTGCTTCTGCTCGTTCAGTTTCGCCAGCATTGCCTTGAGCTCGGGCAGGACTGCGGCGACGGCCTTCTCGCCCTCGAGCACGGCACGGTTGCTGCCGCTCGCGTCGGAGGAGGGGAGGCCTGAGGTGACGGGGCGGATGACGAGATCGGCGCTGGATTGTTCGTGGCGGTTGATGGTCTTGCCGAAGATCGAGAAGGTCTGCCACAGGATGTCGGTGATGCCTGCGGTGCGCCTGTCCTCGGGGCGGTCGGAGATGTCGACGGCGATGACGAAATCCGCGCCCAAGCTGCGTGCGACGCTGGACGGGACCGGCGCGACCAGCCCGCCGTCTACGTAATCCTTGCCATTGATCGTGACGGGCTGAAAGAACACCGGCACCGAGGAGGAGGCGCGCACCGCCATGCCGGTGTCGCCGCTGCGGAACACCACCATTTCGCCGTTGCCCAGGTTGGTCGCGACGGCAGCGAAGGTCCGGTCGAGTTTTTCGATTGGACGGCCGCCGATGTTGTTGTTGATGAACATCTGCAGCGCCTGGCCCTTGATGCAGCCGCGCTTGTCCGAGATCATCGTCTCGATCATGCACTGGTAGAAACCGGAGCCGTCGAGGATCTGGCTCGCCTCCATGCGCATCGAAATCTCCTGTATCTGGAAGCCGTTGAGGCCGCCCGCGTAGAGCGCGCCGACGACTGAACCTGCGCTGGTGCCCACGACGATGTCGGCGGAGATACCCTGTGCCTCGAGCGCCTTGATCACGCCGATGTGGGCGAAGCCGCGCGCCGCGCCGCCGCCCAGCGCCAGCGCGATCCTCGCGGGGGGGCGGTCGGCGGAGAGCTGGGGCGGCGCGGTTACCTTGGTGCCGGTGCAGGCGGCGGTGGCGAGCAACAACAGCAGGGCAGAGGCAAGTTTCTTCATGGTTGTGGTTTCACTGGCTGGGTTTTGTTCGTCAATCCTGTTCGTCGCAACTGGCTTCGCCGGAATCGACGCTCTGGTCGGCGGTCACGCCGATGCGCCGACCGCCGATCTCGATGTCGTTGAATCGGGGCGCGACTGCCTTGACCCGGTTCTGTCCGATGTCGGCCATCATCTGGGCGCGCTGCTTGTCGTTCATGCCGTAGCCGATTGCCAGCGTGCCGCCATAGCGGTATTGGCCCTTCGCGGTCTGCTGGTAGAAGATCGCGCTGTCGCCCGACCAGCCCTTTTCCTCCTTCATCACGATGGCTTCTTTCAGGCCATCGCCGTTGAGGTCCAGCATCCAGACCACGCACTGCGCATCCGTTTCCAGACAGCGTCTTTCTTCCCAGCGGGCGGCGGCCTGCATCTGCCTGATCAATGCCTCGTCCAGTACCATATCCTTGGGCAGGACGTGCAGCCGCTGGCGCATCTGACCGGTGCTGAGCGCCGCCGCGCCCGAACTGGTGTCGCTATAGCGGTTTTGCTGCGCCAGCGCCTGTTTGGCCCTGGAGGCGATGGTATCCTTGTCCGGATGCGCGATGCCCTGCGACAGTTGCTCCAGCGCATCCCGCCCGTAGCGCCCGGCATGCCAGCGCAGGTAGGAGTAGTCGATCTTGTCGGTCCCGGTTGCGCCGCTCAGCAGGCGGTCCATCTGGCTGGCGACGGCGATGCGCCGCGCGTCGGCGAGGGGGCTGAGCAGCAGCACCAGCCCGGCGCACATCACCAGCGCGGTGGCGATGTTGGTCTTGCCGATGTTGGCCAGCCAGCCGCGCCCGGTGCGCACCGACCACGCGTAGCCGGCGGTGTAGAGCGTGGCGATCAGCAGCACAAAGGCGCCCCATACCCGGTCTTCGGTCCAGCCGTACTGGACAATGCGCTGCTGCATCGCCCACCATGCGACGGCGGCGAGCGCCAGCAGCGTGAGCCAGGCGTATTCGAGCGCCTTGCCCAGCCAGCGGCCGTACGGCTGTTCGCCCGAGCCGTCCTGGTAGGCGGCATTGGCGAAGTTGACCGACAGCGCGATGAACCAAAGCAGGATGAACGCGGCGTTGTGGGTCTTGAACAGCATCTCCAGCCCAGTGAAGGGCAGCGCGGCCGTCCACATCACGCTGAACGCCAGCAGCAGCGGCAGCAGCCATGCGGAGATCGTGAGCCAGAAGCGGCGCAGCATGACGATCATGTCGGCGCGGGCCAGGCCGAGGCCGAACGCGGCGCCGAAGATCATGCCGGTGACCGGGATGGAGAAGATGGGTTTTTCGATCAGCTCATAGACGAAGTTCAGGCCGATGCTTTTCATCAGCATTGCTCCGGCGAACAGTACGACCCAGAACACGCCGGTGAGCGTGGCCGAGCTGATGGTCAGCAGCGCGTTGCGCCAGGCCGTCTCGAACAGCGCGTGATAGCGCCAACGCCTGGGTGCGCGCTCTAAGTGCGCTAGCAGCGGGATCACGACGAAGCCGAGCACCGCCGCCGCGAGCAGGTCGGAGGGGCGTGCCGGTGGGGTGTTCCACATGCCGCCGGCCAGCCCCGTCGGGATGTTCTCGGCCCAGCCGCTGTAACCGCCGAGCAGCGCGAACAGCGTGCCGATGCCCGCCAGTATCTTGATGCGCGCGGCCCGGGTCAGCGCCGGGATGTTCTGGGTGAGGTAGAACGCCAGCGGCACGGCAAGGAACAGGTAGAGCAGGATGCGTTCGCTGACCGGATCGACCGCCGGCCACACCTTGAGTTCACGCGCCTTCCACAATCCCCACAGCAGCCAACCCTGCGCCACACCCACCAGCAGCAACCATCGATTCATCGTGCGATCCTTTGTCGAAATGTAACCGTAATTTCCGGCCCGCCGAACATTACCATATTGAACAGGTGGCGCGAACCTGCTGTCCGGAGCGGCGGGCGAGTGTCGTTCAGGCGCCTGCCTGCGGTACGGTCGAGATGATCAGGCGGCTGCCGTGGACCGACTGGATGATGCCGTGCGAGGCATCGGGCATTTCGGATTTGACCTTGTCGGCTTCCCACTCCTTGCCGCGGTACATGACCCGGGCCGAGCATTCATCGAGCCATTCGATGATCTCGACGCGCTGACCGATATCCGATGGGATTTCCGCTGCTGCAGACGGACTGAGCTTGCGCACGGCCAGCACGATCAGCGCGTGAACGAGCGCCCCGAGCCCGACTGCGGCGAGCTGCGTGCCGGTGGTCGCGCCCGCATAGGCGGCGATGGAGGGGTAGATGCATGCCAGTCCGGTCGCCAGCAGGTAGAAGCTGCCGGCGCCGAATTCGGCGAGCATGAACAGGGCGCCGACTACAAGCCATGAAATGAAGTCCATAGTGTTTCTCCTGACAGATTTGAATTGCGTTCATCTTGGACAAGGCGGCATTTTTTGTAAAGCATGTCGGGCTAATGCATGCCGGAATTATGAGGGCATCACGCCGCACTTCTGGTTTGATGGACATGCATTTAGAATGCCGCCCGTTTGAATTCGTTATCGAAGGTACATCGAATGAAAAAATTGCTGCATGCGGCGAGTCATTTGCACTGGGCGTTCGCGATATTTTTCGCGGTGATGGCGTTGGTGTCGGTTTTCGGCGGGTACCAGCTCTCCCGCCTGCTCTTTCAGATGAACGATACCATCCAGCAGCGCACGGACCGGCTGATGGTGATCGAGATGAGTCTGGATGATGCTGCCATCGCATTGGGGATGCAGATCCAGGAATGGAAGGACATGCTGCTGCGGGCCGATGATGACACGCTTTACCTCAGGCATCGCAAGGCGTTCCAGGATGCAGGCGTCAGCGTGCAGGACGCGTTACTGCGCGGCAAGGATGCGATGCGGGAGGTGGGACTGGATACCGTGGTGATCGACCAGTTGAGCGATGAACACAAATCGCTGGTTACGAGTTACCTGCATGCGCAGGCCAGGTTGAACCCCCGGAAGATCGAGTCTGCGCGTGAGGTGGACAAGCTGGTGATCGGGTCGGACCGCAACCTGCAGGTACGTCTTGCGGTCGTCAAGGATGAGGTGGAACGTCTTGCCCAACTTCAGTTGAGGGGGGAGATGCCTGGGGAGGTCAGGCGCTACTGGCTGGTGGGACTTTTGGGAGCATCGTCGCTGCTGACCATGGCGCTGCTGGGATTCGTCTTCGCGTTGCGCTTCCATGGGCATGAACCGGGGGAGGTGGAATATTCCACTGCAACCTGATAATGTCCGTTCAGGGTCGGGTTTCTAGCCGGTCGTCACCGTACTGTTGCCAGGCTTGAATAGCTGTGTGAGGATGTACACGGAATTACCTTCAATCAACTGCCCATTGGGAGAGCGCCATGACAAAAATGAACCGTTTTACCTATTACGCATTTCTGATTTTTGCCGCGCTGACACTGACTGCCTGCGCATCCAAGCCGAAAGAAGAGCCCGTTGCCGAACCAGTTCCGGCCGTGGCCGAGCAACAGCCCGCGCCTGCGCCGGTCACCGCCCAGGAGGCTGCGCCGGCACCGGTGGAGCAGGCCGCACCTGCACCAGCGCCCAGGAAACGGGTCGTCAAAAAGACCGTGAAAAAACCGGCTCCGGTCGAGCCTAAGGTTGTCGAGCCCGAGCCCGTAGTCGAGCCGGCGCCGGTTGCCGCACCTGAGCCGGTCGTGAAGGAGGAGCCGATAGTCGAGCCTGTGCAGCAGGTGGCCGAGCCGGGCTTCCTGGAGAAGTACTGGTTGTGGCTGCTGGGCCTGATCGTCGGCGTGGTTGCCATCCTGTGGGTGGCCAAGAAGAAGGAATAGCATCGACACCGGGTGCGCCGTGGTTCGGACTGTCACCCGATGCGCAAAAAACCCGGCATGCCGGGCTTTTTTGCGCTCGCCGTTCATCTGAATGATGCTCCATTCATCGGAATGGTTGGGCCACTTGTCGGCTTCGTTTGACGGCAGGGCCGTCCGTGCAGAAAATGCGCGCGCAGTTCGTTGCGCCAGTGCGGCCGGCAGGCCGATCGGCAAGTCTCGCAGTGTGCGGAGCGGGTTGCGATGTTTAATTATTGGAGAATAAAAAATGAAGAAGATTACTTTGGCGGGTACAGTGTTGGCGCTGGTAATGTCGGCAGGGAGCGCATTCGCAGGTCCAACATCGGGGAGTATCGGCCTGAATGCAGACCTGCTGTACTCGGCAACTCCGCTGGGCACTCCGACCAACTTCCTGGTCAAGGGCAAATACCTGATCACTCAGGACATGGCGATTCTGGCCGGCTTGGGCCTGCAGATGGTTGACAGCGGTGCTGCGACCAACGCCACATCGACCAATATCGGTCTGATGGGCGGTATCCGCAAGTACATGAAGACCGACGATTTCGCACCCTTCTTCGGCGGCAAGTTGCAATACCTTTCCACACGCCAGGGCAACTTCGATGTGACCGACATCGTGCTGATGGCTGAATTCGGCGCGGAGTATTTCTTCGCGAAGCAATTCAGCCTCGAGGGTTCAGTCGGTGCCGGTTATGCTTCCCAGAAGCTTGAGCCAGTCGGCGGGGTGACTTCGACCACTGCGACAGCAATCGGTACAACCACCTTCAGCGTGAGCGCAAACTACTATTTCTAGGCCTGGTCCCGGAGCGCCCCTCGGTCTGACCGGGGAGGCGATATAGCAAGTTGCAGTATCAGCACAAAGCCCGGCATGCCGGGCTTTGTGCTTTTGTGCCCCGTACGTTCAGTGTTTTTTGCCGGCGGCGCTCTCGCGGGCGAGGGTGTCGAGATGGCGCAGGAAGATCGCCTTGAAGGTTTTGATGTCGTGGTTGCCGGAGAGGGTGAACACCCGCTCTGCAGGCAGGACGGTGGCGAGGAGCGGCGGTCCGTCGTTCGTGAGGATGTCGCTGTCGCCGTAGCCCAGCCAGATCGGCGGGGTGGTGGCAGGATCGTGGTTCCTGATCCAGGTCCAGAGCGTGCGCTCCCAGTCCTGCATGTCCTCCGTTGTCGCCGTCCAGGCGGCGACCCCGCCGGCACGGCGGATTTCGCGGTGGATACCTGACCAGCCTAGAAACGGACTGATAAGTAGTATCCCGTCGACATCTCCGGGATGGCTGCGCTGATAGGCGAGGCAGCCCAGCCCGCCCATCGAGAATCCGGCCAGCCAGATATGCTGGTAGCCCCGGCGGCGCGCGGGGTCGATGACATCCTCCTTGAGCCGGGTTTCGACTGTCTGCGCCCGGTAATAGCCGTAATGCATATCCGGCGCGACGACATCGAAGGGGAGTTTGCGCGAGCGTATTTCGTCGATGATCCCTTCATCTGCGAAGATGTGGTTGTCCGCGCCGAACCCGCGCAGCAACACAAGCAGGTTAGGCTGCCGTCCGGCGTCGTTGGTCTGGTAGTTCAGCGTGGCGAGCGGGATCGTCGGCTCGGCAGCGCAGCCGGCCAGAAGCATGACGGCGATTGCGATGGCAGTCGTTCGGCTCATCGGGGTATTCCTGTAGGGATGCGAGGACAGTATCCGCGCCGGAAAACACTCCGTCAATGAGGACAGCCCCCGAAACGGGCGGCGGCTATGCCGCCGCTGTCGCGGGATAGCGGATACTTAGCTGCGGCGCAGCGAACGCACGGCGACGTAGGAGATCGCGACCCAGATCAGCGTGCGCGCGTTCATCGCGATGACGGTGCGCTGCTCGAAGGCACCGCCGGAATAGATGTACAGGCCGAATGCCGTGAACGCGATGGCGATGGCCACAACGATGGCGACCGTCAGCCAGACCGCCCAGCGCTGCTGCATCCACAGGCCGATGCCGGCGACGACATAGGCAAAGCCAGACAGGAAGTTGAACCACAGTACGAAAGGCACATAGTTGCCGGCGGCGGCGCGCGCTTCCTCGCTACCGAACAGCACTGCGCCGCCCTCCTTGATGGTCATCAGGCCGAACAGCACGGCGACGAGGGAAATTGCCCAGATGGCAATGGAACGTGGTTGTTTGATGGTATTCATGACTGATCCTTCCTAATTGGTTAATGGGTGATGGGTGCGGCCGCGCTATCTGGTTTCTTCGACGAAGCGGTAGGTTGCATGACAGGCGATGCAATTGTTCATTGCCTCGCTGAGTTTGGTGACGATGCGGATGCTGTCCTTCGATTTCTCGGCATCGGCGGAGATGTCATCGAATCTTGCGCGCGTGTCGAAGCCTAGTTTCTTCATCTCCACCGGGATTTTCCGGAACAGCGATCCCGGTGTGTCGGCCTCGGCCCCCATACCAGACGCCTTGGCCGCTGCGGCGACACCGGCGAAATCATTGGCGGCAGCGGCGGCTAGCACGGCCTGCGAGCTTTGCAGCCAGACACGCATCTCAAGCAGCAGCGCATTGCGCTCGTCCTTGGTCAGCAATACGGCCTGCCTGCCGTCGTCGGATGGCGCGACGTTACCGACGGTGAATTTGTAGCCGAATATCCCGACGACGACGGCCAGTAGTACAACCAGTGCCCAGCTCAATGTGCAATTCTTCATGCCTGCTTCTCCCTGTGGTTGGTGAATCAACGTTTAACTGCGAGTCCTGATACCGTACAAAAAAATCGGAAATGTCTTGTGTGCCTCCTGCAGGAGCGCGCGCTTTCCGCCGAAGATCGACGACTGCATGACCAGTCCCTGGATCATGCCGATGTAGAGCACGGCGGCGCTCTGGCTGTCGAGGTGACCGGGTACCAGTGATTGTGCCTTGGCTTCTTCCAGCAATCCGGCAACCTTGGCCTCGTAGCCGGAGATGATGCCCTGGATGAGCTGGCGCAGCTTGCTGTTCTTCCTGTGCAGCAGTTCGCCGAACAGCAGGCGCGGGATTGCGGGATGCTTGCTGATGAAGGCGATGTGCGCGAAGTACATGCGCTCGATCGCATCAAGTGGGTCGGTGGCTTCGGCCGCGGCCTTGTCCAGCACCTTCATCAACCGGTCGCGCACCCATTCGATGACCGCGAGCCAGATGTCGTCCTTGGTGGCGAAGTGTCGGAAGATCGCCCCCTGGGTGAGCTTCATCGCATCGGCCATGTCCTGCGTGGTGACGCTGTCCACGCCCTTGTCGGCGGCAAGCTCGACCGCGACGCGGATGATCTCGCCCTGCCGCTGCTCCGAACTCAACCGCTTTTTCACGACTTCCTGATTCACGCCGTATCTCCTTCGCTGCATCTTCTAGACATGTTTGCCCTCGCCGGCTTCCTCATAAGTGCGCCCGTCCCTGATGTGATAGATGCGCTTGAACGTGGGGATGATCTTTTCGTCATGGGTGACGACGATGATGGCCGTCTGGTATTGCTCGGCCATCTGGTTGAGGATGCGCACCACCGTCAGGGCGCGTTCGCTGTCCAGCGGCGCGGTGGGTTCGTCGGCGAGTATCACCGGCGGATGGTTGGCCAGTGCGCGGGCGATCGAGACACGTTGCTGCTCGCCGCCGGACAGCTGCGACACGGTGGCTTTGGCGCGATGGCCGACGTCGAGCGCTTCCAGCAGTTCCTGCGCGCGGATGCGCGAGTCGTTGTTCGATACTCCCGCGAGCATCGGCAGCAGAGCGACGTTGTCGGTGACATCGAGGAAGGGGATCAGGTAGGGCGCCTGGAACACGAAGCCGATCCGGTCGCGACGCAGGGTGCGCAGATCGTCGATCTTCCATTCCCCGTCGAAGATGGTTTGCCCGCCCAGCATCATGCGGCCCGCGGTCGGCTCGATCACCGCGCCCAGGCACTTGAGCAGGGTGCTCTTGCCTGAGCCGCTGGGTCCGACCAGCCCCACCACCTCGCCCGGCCAGATGGTCATGTCCACGCCCTTGAGTGCATCAACCGCGGTGTCGCCCTCGCCGTAGCGCTTCTTCAGGTTCTCGATGTGGATCGCCGCGTTTTGCATTGCTAGCCCCCGATCGCCGTTGCTGGATCGATGCGAAGCGCGGCGCGGATCGCGAAGGTGCTGGCGACGGCGCACATCAGCATCACCAGGAAGAATCCCTTGACAGCGTCACCCGGTATCAGCAGGACATATTTGGGGAACAGCGGGGCCCACAGCGTGGCGGACAGCTTGCCGACCAGGAAGCCGATCAGGCCCAGCCCCAGCGCCTGTTGCAGGATCATGCTGCTGATGGTGTGGTTGGTCGCGCCGATCAGCTTGAGTACTGCGATCTCGCGCACCTTGTTCATGGTCATCGTGTAGATGATGAATGCGACGATGGCGGCGCTGACGATGGCGAGTATCACCAAAAACATGAAGATCTGTTTGGACGAGGTGGCGATCAGCCGCGCGACCAGTATCTCGTCCATCTGCGCTTTGCTGTAGGCCTGCAGGTGCTGCCAGCGCGCGATCTGTTCGGCCACCGCCCGTTCCGAGCCGGGCACGGTGCGCACCAGCACGGCACTCACGAAATGGCTGGAAGTCTGGCTAGTCTGGACCGCCTCCAGCAGGCCGGGCACGCCGGGGCGGTTGAATGCGGGATTGGCTGCGGTGCGGACACGCTCGTTGACCAGCGCATCGTTGTCCTTGAGGAACTGCACCTCCTGAGCGTCCTTGAGCGGGATGAAAATCAT
>DASWTZ010000086.1:0-4319 GCA_036401875.1 Gallionella sp. | reverse complement strand
ACGGTCTGATTGTCGTCCACCACCAGCACCCAGTCGCGGGAAGGTTTGCCCGCCGTACCCGCTACCGGTGCTGCGACCGCCACCTTTTCGGCGGACGGACTTGGTCCGGCAGCCGGTTTTTCCTGTGCTGCTGCCGGTCCGACTGCCGCGTCAAACGCCTGGAACAGCTTCATCCACCTGATCGGGCGCGGCAATACAGGCCATGCGGTACCCTGATTCGATGCGCCGATCAGAATCGCAGGCACGCTGCCTGATGCATTCCGCTCACCTAGGCGCTTGATCGCACCGGCGTCATCCGCGTCCACCAGGAATATATCCGGGACGCTGGCGGCTTCATGCTTCACAAACTTTGGCACGCGGCGCGAAGACAGTTCAAAAACGCTCGCCAACGCCATCAGTTCGGTTTGCCCAAAACCGATGACCTCAACAGAGTAGGTTTCTTTTTTCATGGCGATCAATAAGCATTCTCAAGTTGTTTTGCGCTTGCCCGCCTCGTGCGGGCTACCGGCCCGTGATCCAGCTATTTGTGTATCGCCACAAAATCAGCGATATTTTGCAACAGGTCATCCTCCTGGTAGGGCTTGCCAAGATATGTATTGACCCCCAGTTGCATTGCATATTCGCGATGCTTGTCCGCGGTGCGTGATGTAATCATGATGATGGGCATGTCATGCGTCTTAGGATCACGGCGCAACTCCCTGGCAAGCGCAAAACCATCCATGCGCGGCATCTCGATGTCCAGCAGCATCACGTCCGGCGTGAAATCGATCAATTTCTCCAGTGCATCCACACCATCCGTCGCCGTCACGACCTGGTAGCCAGCCCGTGTCAGCATGCGTGTGGTTATCTTGCGCACCGTGAGCGAATCATCAACCACCATGATCGTCGGCGTGCTGCTCACCTGTTTTGCGATGGCGGCTATACTGGGTTCGGCCGCCTTTCCGAGGCGCAGCACGTATTGCGTTGGATTCAGAATCAGCACCACGGCGCCATTACCCAGAATCGTGGCACCGACAACGCCGGGCACCCGGGATAGCTGCGGCCCGATGTTCTTCACCATGGCCTCCTGGTTGCCCAAAAATTCATCCACGCGCAGTGCAACGTGTTGCACACCGCTGCGCATCAGAATCACGGGGGTGCGAGGTTGATCCTCCTGAACTACCTCCGTATGTCCGAGCAGATGCGACAGATAGTGCAACGGATATTTGCTCCCCTGCCACTCGATTTCCTGGGTGCGCTGCAACTCCTCCATCTCCTGGGGTTTCAGCTGCCTCACCTGCTCGACCATGGCGGAAGGCAGCGCATAAATTTCCGCGCCTGATCTCACCAGAAATATCTGGGTGACCGCCAGGGTAAGCGGCAAGTGGATCGTGAACTTCGTGCCCTGCCCGCTCTTCGAGCTGACATCAATACGTCCACCCAACGCCGTGATTTCGCTGCGCACCACGTCCATGCCAACGCCCCGTCCGGCGACCTCGGTGATCGTGGTTGCCGTCGAGAGACCAGGCTTGAAAATCAGTTCTGCCAGTTTTTCTTCATTGTGTTCATCGCCCGGCTGCAGTGCTCCGCTAGCAAGTCCTTTTTCTCGCAGCTTTGGATAGTTCAGCCCAGCGCCGTCGTCGCTGAACTCGAACATCACCTCATTGCTCTCCTGGCGCACTTTCAGGCGAATTTCGCCGATAGGCAGCTTCCCGCTCCGCGTGCGCTGCTCTTCATCCTCAAGGCCGTGCACAATGGCGTTTCGCAACAGGTGCTCCAGCGGGGCAATCATTTTCTCCAGCACGCTGCGATCCAGTTCGACGCTTGTACCCAGCAATTCCAGGTTGGCGCGCTTGCCTAGCTCCTTGCCGGTTTGACGGACTATTCGGTACAGCCGGTCCGCGATACTGTTGAACGACACCATGCGCACATTCATCAGGGCCTGCTGCAGTTCTCGCGAGAGCCGCCCCTGCGCCATCATCGCTGCCGCAGTGTCATCCAGATTTTTCAACATCGACTGCTGCACAGTTTGCACGTCGTGCACACTCTCGTTCATGAAACGCGTCAGTTCCTGCAACCGCGTGAACCGGTCAAATTCCAGCGGATCGAACTGCTCGGCATTGTCCTTGGCCAGCGATACGCGCGCCTGCATCTGCGTTTCGGCCTGTATCTCCACTTCGCGCAATTGCTGGCGCAATCGCTGCACGCTGGCGGTCAATTCCAGGAGGCCCTCCTTAAAGACTCGCATCTCGGCTTCCATGCGCGCCCGGACCACGCTGATTTCACCCGCCTCGTTCACCAGCCTGTCCACCACATCCGAACGGACGCGCAGCATATTGCCGAGCACACCCGGTTCGGCAGCGCGTCGGTCCGCCCTGCGCTCTACGGTGATTGCCTGATCCGTCACACGCCGTGCCGGGGTTGGCGCCGGCGCACTTACCGGCTTTCCGCCCCGCAACTCTTCGAGCAGAGCAACGATCCTGTCGTAATCGCTCTCAAGCCTGTCCCAGTAGCCGGCCTCTTCGCGTTGCTGCGCATAGGCCACCACCTGATCTTCCATTTCGTGGGAGATTTCACCGATGCGCATCGCGCCGACCATGCGCGAACTGCCCTTCATCGTATGGAGCAACCGCTTCAGCAAATGCACCTGCTGTTCATCATCTGGACTCTCGCGTAATGTGCGTAGCCCTTCGCCTATCTTCGGACCAAGATCATCTGCCTCCTCAAGGAATACCGGCAATAGCTGATCATCGATCTCATCCTGCACCTGCGGCTTTCCGGACTCCACACCCTCTTCAGACTCCTTGGCCACCGTCATTTCGACCGCATGAATCGCCGGCGCTGGCTCGACAGCCGCCATCACCGGTCTGCCTTTTATTGCAGGCAGCACCTCGGGTTCAGGCGCCTTCGCGGCCACAGTTTCCGACTCAGGCACCAATATTTCCGGCTCGATGGGTGCCGCTGCCTCTTTCTTTACTGAGGGCTCAACAAAAACCTCTCCGACATTATCCCGGTCTGCATGCAACTGCTGAGCCAGGTCGCTACGCGCCTCCGGCATCTGCCGGCTGCAAATTTCCTGCACCATGTCATCCAATGCCGCAATCGACGATTCCAGCATTTTCAATTGGTCGTCTCTGAACGTCAGCAGCTTTTCTACTCGCTCCCCCAGCCACCCTTCGAGGGCAGAGGCCAATTCAACGACAGCCTCGAACCCCATGGTGCGGTTCACCCCCGCAAGGGTGTGCGCGGCCCGCATGAAATCGTAATGCACCGCATGCGGATGCGATGCACGCAATTCGCCGAGTTGTTCTTGCAGTATTTCGACATTCTGACGAGCTTCGGTACTGGCAATGTTGAACAGCGCCGCCGACAGGGTTACGTTTCCGGCGATGACAACCTCTTCATCAGGCTCGATAGCAGGCCTCTGCGTCGGAACCGGTTCGGTGGCAACAGCCGCCGGGATCTCGAAATCGAAGGCTGGAACCGGCTTGAACTCGGCTGCGGAAATTTCCGGAACCGGCTCCAGTTTCGGCTCAGCTGCCGGCTTTGATTCGACCGGCGGCGCTAGCTCGATAGCCAGCTCGGGCACTGCCTTGGCTGCCGGTTCAAAATCGAACTCGATCACGGGCTTGCTGGTAGCCTCAACAACCGGCGCCGGCTTTGGTTCTGGCGTCAAGCCAAAATCAAATTCCACAACCGGTTTGGCCTCGACCTGTTCCGGCCGGAAAACTATTTCGGGCACGGGTTCCACAACTGGCGCCGCAACCGGCTTGACGGTTTCGCCCAACGACGGTTCCTGCCCTTCCTCAATTTGCTTTGCAGCCGCGATCAGTTCGCCTGCCTCTATTTGTACGCCCCCATGCGTACCCAGTGCTTCAACCCAGCCGACGAAGGAATGCACGGCCTTGTCGATCATGCTCAACAAGCCCGGGCTAGCGGGCTTTTTGTCCTGCAGCCATTTGTTCATGGCGCTTTCGACGCTCCACGCCACCTCGCCCAGGTCCGTCAGGCCCACCATCCTGCCGCTCCCCTTGAGGGTGTGGAATCCGCGCCTGATCGAGACCAGCGCCTCGTGATTATCCGGATGCGCCTGGCAAATATTCAGATTGCTGCTGATGGTGGCGAGTACTTCCTGCGCCTCCTCCAGGAATATATCCAGCAGCTCCAATTCTTCTTCCGTAAGCTGCTTCACTTCGGCAGCCTGCGGTGGCTCGATGCTCGGCGCTTCCGCTTGCATAGCGACCGCCGCCTGCTCCGGAAAACTGATATCCAGCCCGACTGCAGGTTCTGGGACAACCTTGTCAGCCGTTGGAAATTCAAGCAGTCCGGTCGGCTCAAAT
>DASWTZ010000085.1:0-6209 GCA_036401875.1 Gallionella sp. | reverse complement strand
GTCGCTCGCGCCGCGCTCGGCGAGCAGCTGGTAGCCGTCGGCGATCAGCCGCGGGCTGGGCGGCTCGATGAACGGGAATTCGGCGACGTCGCCGAGATTCAGCGCGTTCATCCGCAGGATCACCGTGGCCAGCGAGACGCGGAAGATCTCCGGATCGGTGAACTCGGGACGCTGCGCAAAGCCTTCCTCGTCATACAGCCGGATGCACACGCCGCTCATCACGCGGCCGCAACGGCCGGCGCGCTGGTTCGCAGCGGCGCGCGAGATTTTCTCGATGTGCAGCTGTTCGACCTTCTGGCGGATGCTGTAGCGGTTGACCCGTGCGAGGCCGCTGTCGATCACGTAGCCGATGTTGGGCACCGTCAGTGAAGTCTCGGCGACGTTGGTCGCCAGCACGACGCGGCGCACGCCCGAGGCCGGTTTGAACACGCGATCCTGCTCAGCCGCAGACAGCCGCGAGAACAGCGGCAGCACCTCGATGCCTCCATGACGCATATTGGGCGCGTGGTGCTTGCGCAGCACTTCGGCGGTGTCGCGTATCTCGCGCTCGCCGGGCAGGAACACCAGCACGTCGCCGCGCAGCCCGCCCGCGGCCAGTTCGTCAAGCGCGGAACTCACCGCCTGCGGCACGTCCTGGGTGTCGCCCTCTTCATCCTGCTGCGGCGGACGGTAGCGCACCTCGACCGGATAGCTGCGCCCGGACACCTCGACCACCTGCGCGCCGAAATGCTTCGCGAAGCGGTCGGCATCCAGCGTCGCCGAGGTGATGATCAGCTTGAGGTCGGGGCGGCGCGGCAGCAGTTGCTTGAGGTAACCGAGCAGGAAGTCGATGTTAAGCGAGCGCTCGTGCGCCTCGTCTATGATGAGGGTATCGTACCCGCGCAGCAGCGGGTCGCTGTGGATCTCGGCCAGCAGGATGCCGTCGGTCATCAGTTTCACCGAGGTTTCCGCCGACACCTTGTCGTTGAAGCGCACCTTGTAGCCGACCGCGCCGCCGAGTTCGGTCTTGAGCTCGTAGGCGATCCGCGCCGCGACGGTGCGTGCGGCAACACGGCGCGGCTGGGTGTGGCCGATGCAGCCCAAGACTCCGCGCCCAAGCTTCAGACAGATCTTGGGTAGCTGGGTGGTCTTGCCCGAGCCGGTTTCGCCGCAGACGATGACGACCTGGTGTTCGCCGATGGCGCGCGCCAGGTCTTCAAGCCGTGCAACGACGGGGAGGTCGGCCGGGAACTCGATCTCGGCGAGCGATTCCAGGCGCACCTTGCGGCGCAGGGCGGCTGCGGACAACTGCTGTGGTTTCAATGCGGGGAGACGAGCGCCGGCGATGCGCTGTCCGCCGGGTTTCGCTTTCTGTTTTGCGGGTTCGTTGCTGCGGGCACTGCGCAGTGGACGTTATACGCTGCAGAATACATCGCGCATCATGCCCACCAGCTTGAGGGTGCGCAGGTCTTCGACACGGTAGAACACGCGGTTGGCATCCTTGCGCGTCGCCAGCACGCCCTTGTCGCGCAATATCGCCAGGTGCTGTGAGATGTTGCTCTGCGAGGTGCCCACGCTCTCGACGATGTCCTGTACGCTGACCTCCTGGTCGCCCAGCACGCACAGTATCTTCAGACGCAGCGGATGCGCGATCGCCTTCATCGCCTGCGCCGCCAGTTGGATGTCCTCTTCCTTGTCTATCAGTTGTTCCGTCATGATCCAGCCTTTCCGTCCGCCGAGCCGCGCGCCAATCGGGGCGAATTCGGCTAAAATGCAACGCACAATATTACTTTCTCATTATATTCCACATAAATGAAAATAACTCCCGTTTTGTTGCTCATTCTGGATGGTTTCGGCTACCGCGAGGATGCCGACTACAACGCCGTGCTGACTGCCCGCAAACCCAACTGGGACCGGCTGTGGAATGAGTACTCACATACCCTGATCAACGCTTCGGAAAAGCATGTCGGCCTGCCCAGCCAACAGATGGGAAATTCCGAGGTCGGCCACCTGAACATCGGCGCAGGCCGCATCATCTACCAGGAGCTCAGCCGGGTTGACGTGGCTATCGAGGAGGGCACCTTCTTCACCAACCCCGCACTGAGCGAAGCGGTCGCGAAGGCGAAGCACAACAACAGCGCGCTGCACATCATCGGCCTGCTGTCGCCCGGCGGCGTGCACAGCCACGAGGACCACATTTTCGCGATGCTCGACATGGCTGCACGCAACGGGCTCCACAAGGTTTACGTGCATGCGCTACTGGATGGCCGTGACACGCCACCGAAGAGCGCTTCCCGGTCGCTGGTCCTGCTGCAGGACATGTGCATCGGGCTGGGCGTGGGCAAGGTGGCCAGCATCGTCGGCCGCTTCTACGCGATGGACCGCGACAACCGCTGGGAGCGCGTGCAGACAGCCTACGAGCTTCTGACCGGGGGCAGCGCGGAGTACAGCGCCGAGAATGCGATCGAGGGGCTGGAACTGGCCTATGAGCGCGGCGAATCGGACGAGTTCGTCAAGCCGACCGTCATCACCAACGGCGGGCCTGCTGTTGCGATGCATGACGGCGATGTGGCGGTCTTCATGAATTTCCGCGCCGACCGCGCGCGCGAGCTCACCCGCGCGCTGACCGAAGTAAATTTCGACGGATTCCCGCGCAAACATTTTCCGAAGCTGGCCAGCTTCGTCACGCTCAGCAGCTACGGCGAGGACTTCAAGCTGCCCTGCGCCTACAAGCCCGAGCCGATCCACAACGGCTTCGCCGAGTATGTCTCGAACCTAGGACTAAAGCAGCTGCGCATCGCCGAGACCGAGAAGTATGCCCATGTCACCTACTTTTTCAGCGGCGGGAAGGAGAGCACCTATCCCGGCGAGGATCGCGTGCTTGTCCCTTCTCCCAAAGTAGCGACCTACGACCTCAAGCCCGAGATGAGCGCATACGAGGTCACCGACAAGCTGGAAGAAGCCATCCTGAGCCGGAAGTATGATGCCATCATCTGCAACTATGCGAATGGTGACATGGTCGGACACAGCGGCGACATGAACGCCGCCGTAAAGGCCATCGAGGCGCTGGATGTCTGCATAGGGCGTGTCGTCAAGGCGATGCAGTCGATCGGCGGCGAGGTCATCATCACCGCCGACCATGGCAATGCGGAGCAGATGATAGACCGGACCACCCAACAGGCGCATACTGCCCACACGCTCAACCCAGTGCCCTTCCTCTATATCGGCCGCAAGGCCGAACTGGCCGACACCGGCTCTCTCCGCGATATCGCGCCCAGTATGCTGGCGATCATGGGCGTGCCGCAACCCGAGGAGATGACCGGGCACAGCTTGATCAGGTTGCGGTGACCGCTCGCGCGCGCCTGTCCCTGTCCGCACTGTGTTGCCTGCTGCTGATCGGCGCGGCTTCTGCCGATCAGCAACAGGAACTCGAAAACCTGCGCAAGCGCATTTCCGCCGTTCAACAGGAGATGGAAAAGACCAGCGAATCAAAATCCGAGGCCGCCGACGAGCTGCGCGAATCCGAACGTGCGATCAGCAGCATCAATCGCAAGCTAACTCAGCTCTCTGCACAGCAGCTATCTGCCGACCGTCAGCTCGTCGAGCTTCTGCACAGCGAAGTCTCGCTTCGCAGCGACCTGTCGCGGCAGCAGGTTTCGCTGGGTATGCTGCTCTACCAGCAATACCTGAGCGGACGCCAGGATCATCTCAGGCTTCTTCTGAACAGCCGCGACCCCAATCAGTTGTCCCGCGATCTGCTCTATTACCAGCACATCGCCAGGAGTCGCGCCGCCCGGCTTGTGTCGCTGCGTAGGAATATTTCTTCGATCAGTGCGGTGCGCGAACGTGCCCAGGGCAAACGCTCCGAGCTTGCAGCCTTGCACGCCGAGCAGGCTGCGCAGAAAGAACATTTGAAGGTGCAGCAGCGTGCGCGTCAGAACGTGCTCCGGAAGATTTCTCGGCAATTGCATCAGCAACGACGCGAGTTCAAGCATCTACAGCAGGATGAGAGTCGTCTGGCGCAGTTGGTCCAGAAGATTTCCGACATGCTTGCACAGCCACATTCGAACACTGTTTTCCGCAACACCAACCTGCCCGACAATCGGTTTGACGGGCGGCCATTTGCACAGCTCAAGGGCAAGCTGGGGCGGCCCGTCGCTGGCCAGGTCAGCAGTCTCTTCAACACCCGGCGCTCGGACAGCGCCGTGTTATGGAAGGGCATATTTATCAAAACTTCCAGCGGTCAGGTGGTCAAAACTGTTGCTGCGGGGCGCGTCGTCTATGCGGATTGGCTGCGCGGTTTTGGCAACCTGCTGATCGTCGACCATGGCAATGATTACATGAGCCTTTACGGAAACAATGAGACGCTATACAAGCAGGTGGGAGATGAACTGCAAGGCGGTGACACTATCGCGGCGGCTGGCAACAGCGGCGGCAACGCCGATTTCGGTTTATACTTTGAAATACGCTACAAGAGTAAACCGCTCGACCCCATGAAGTGGCTTGCTACTAGATAAGATCGAGGGAAATTATGCGTCTTCATCAGAAAATTGGCTTGGTCGGTTTGGGTCTGGTAGTCGGCGTCTCCCTGCCCTTTTCAGCGGCCGCAGAGAAGGAGATCCCGACCAATCCATTGCCTGTTGATGAGTTGCGAGCCTTTTCCGAGGTCTTCGGTCGCATCAAGAGCGACTATGTCGAACCCGTCAGCGACAAGAAGCTGATTACCGAAGCCATCTCCGGCATGCTAAGCGGGTTGGATCCGCATTCTGCCTATCTGGATGCCGATGCATTCAAGGAATTGCAGGTTGGCACTCACGGTGAATTCGGCGGACTTGGCATTGAGGTGGGCATGGAGGATGGCGGCATCAAGGTCATCTCTCCCATTGAGGACACGCCCGCATTCAGGGCGGGCATCATGAGCGGCGACCTGATCATCAAGCTCGATGAAACCATCGTCAAGGGGCTGACACTCAACGATGCCGTAAGGAGGATGCGCGGCAAGCCCGGCAGCAAGATCGTGCTGACCATACTTCGCAAAAATGAAGCAAAGCCGCTTGTTATCACACTCGTGCGTGCAGTCATCAAGGTTCAGAGCGTGAAATCCAAGTTGATCGAGCCGGGCTACGGTTTTATCAGGATTACCCAATTCCAGGAGCAGACAGCCGAGAATCTTGTGAGTGCACTGGAAGCTTTGATCAAGCAGAACAAGGCGCCACTGCAGGGCCTGGTACTGGATTTGCGCAATGACCCGGGTGGTCTGCTTAATGGCGCAGTCGGCGTCTCGGCTGCTTTTTTGCCTAAGGATGCGCTGGTTGTTTACACACAGGGGCGTACAGATGATGCCAAGATGCGCCTGACTGCCAGCCCGCAGAATTATCTGCGCGGAGACGTGAAAACGGATTATATCGACAACCTTCCAGCCTCGGTCAAGAACGTGCCAATGGTAGTCCTTGTGAACAGCGGGTCGGCTTCCGCATCCGAAATCGTAGCCGGCGCCCTGCAGGATCATAAACGTGCCGTGATCATGGGCACCCAGACCTTCGGCAAAGGTTCCGTACAAACTGTCCTGCCGCTGGGCAATAATACCGCCATCAAGCTGACCACGGCCCGCTACTACACGCCCAGCGGCCGTTCCATACAGGCCACTGGCATCGTACCAGACATCATCGTGGAGGACGGCATGAATGTCCCGACTTCGCTGCGCTTGCGAGAAGCGGATCTGGACAAGCACCTGACCAATGACGGGCCAGCCAATGCATTACCAGCCGACAGCCGCAAGAGCATACGTCTTGCCCCCGAGACGAATGGCGAGGGGGTACCCGTTACGCCCGTTGAGTTCGGCTCAAAAGGGGATTTTCAGCTTAATCAGGCGATGAATCTTCTGAAGGGAATGAGAATTTTGCAGGGTAGTTAGTTGGAACGGAGGAGGCAATATGAACAACCCATCAGAACTCTTTAAACAGCGTACTATCGAGTTTGCAACCTCACCTGTCGGACAGGTTGAGCGCGCCTTGGAATTCTTCTCAAATCTTCCCGAGTGCAAGGCTGAACCAGGCGTTGCCCCCAACACTGTGCTCATCTCGTATGACCTTCGCCATCACACGCTCGAGCAATTGGAGACTTGCCTCGCTGAGGAGGGATTTCAGCTTGAGCATACTGTGCTGCTCAATATCGAGCGGAACATCATCCACTATTCCGAAGACACCATCTGCCACAACCTGGACGTTCCC
>DASWTZ010000084.1:0-5470 GCA_036401875.1 Gallionella sp. | reverse complement strand
CCACCGGGTTGACGATCTCCAGGTGCGAGGGGTTGAACGCCAGCGCGACATGCAGGATGCCGCCGGGCGTGGCGATATCCGCCGAGAAGCCTTGGTGGTATTTCACGTCGCCTGAGGTCAGGTCTCCGGCGTGGACGCCCTCGAACTCGGCGAACAGCATCTTCGGCTGCTTGCCGAGGATGTTCACCAGCACGTTTAACCGCCCGCGATGCGCCATGCCGATCACAGCCTCCTGCACGCCTGCCGCGCCCGCTCGTTGCAGCAAATAGTCGAGCAGCGGGATCATTGTCTCGCCGCCTTCCAGCGAGAAGCGTTTCTGCCCGACGTATTTGGTGTGCAGGTAGCGCTCCAGCGTTTCGGCGGCGGTCAGGCGCTGCAGGATGCGGCGGCGCAGCGCAGCATCGTATCCGGGCAGGCCGCGCACGCTTTCCAGGCGGCCCTGTATCCAGCGTTTCTGCGCGACGTCGCTAATGTACATGTATTCCGCACCGATGCTGCCGCAATAGGTCTGGCGCAGCAGCCCGAGTATCTCGCGCAGCGTCATGCGCGCGCCGCCGACCAGCGAACCGGTGTCGAACGTGGTGTCCATGTCGGCCTCGCCCAAGCCATAATGCGCCGGGTCCAGCTCGGCGATTACCGGCTTGGCGTGGCGGTCCAGCGGGTCAAGGTTGGCGACGCGCACGCCGAGGAATCGGTACGCGTTGATGAGCTGCAGCACAAAGACCTGCTTGCGCTCCAGTTCGGCATCGGGAGCCATCGCGGCGCCCGGTGCGGCCTTGGGCAGGGCTGCGAAGGCGCGCTGGATGCGGCTGTGCAGTTCGTCGTGCCTGCCCCCGGCCAGGGGCGGCAGCGCATCGAAATAAGCGCGCCATGCCCCGGGCACGCCGTTCGGATCGACCAGATACTGCTCGTACAGCGCCTCGATGAACGGCGCGTTCGCGCCGAACAGCAGCGAGCTGTCCTGCATCTGTTTCAGAAAATCGGCCGGTTCGTTCAAGAGATGGATTTTACCGTTTCGCCATCGGCACGAAATCGCGTTTGACCGCGCCGCGATAGAGCTGGCGCGGGCGCCCGATCTTCTGCTCGGAATCTCCGACCATCTCGTTCCATTGCGACACCCAGCCGACGGTGCGCGCCAGCGCGAAGATCACCGTGAACATATTGCTCGGGATGCCCAGCGCGCGCAACACGATGCCCGAGTAGAAGTCCACGTTCGGGTACAGCTTGCGCTCGATGAAATACGGGTCGGACAGTGCGGTCTTCTCCAACTCCATTGCGAGCTCGAACAGCTTGTTGTTCTCCAGCTTCAGCTCCTTGAGCACCTCGTAGCAGGTCTGGCGCATCACGGAGGCGCGCGGGTCCATGTTTTTGTAGACGCGGTGGCCGAAGCCCATCAGGCGGTACTTCTTGTCCTTCACGCCCTGCACGTAGTCCTTGACGCGCGACACATCGCCGATCTCCTCGAGCATCTTCAGCGCGGCCTCGTTCGCCCCGCCGTGCGCCGGGCCCCACAGCGCGGCGATGCCGGAGGCGATGCAGGCGAACGGGTTCGCGCCGGAGGAACCGGCCAGGCGCACCGTCGAGGTCGAGGCGTTCTGCTCGTGATCGGCATGCAGGATGAAGATGCGCTCCAGCGCGCGCACCAGTACCGGGTTCGGCTCATAGTCCTCGGCGGGCGTGGCGAACATCATGTACATGAAATTCTCGACGTAGCTGAACTTGTTCTTCGGGTACATGAACGGGAAACCGGTGTGGTACTTGTGCGCCATCGCGGCGATCGTCGGCACTTTGGCGATCAGCCGCAACGCCGAGATGTCGCGGTGCTCCGGATTGCTGATATCCAGCGAGTCGTGGTAGAAGGCCGACAGCGCGCCCACCACGCCGACCATCACCGCCATCGGGTGCGCGTCGCGGCGGAAGCCGGTGAAGAATCGCGCCATCTGGTCGTGCACCATCGTGTGCTCGGTCACCCTGGCGTTGAACGCGGCCTTCTGCGCCGCGTTCGGCAGTTCGCCGTTCAGCAGCAGGTAGCTCACTTCCAGAAAGTCGGATTTTTCCGCCAGCTGTTCGATGGGGTAGCCGCGGTAATACAGCAGCCCGGCATCGCCGTCGATATACGTGATCGCCGAGGTGCAGCTGGCTGTCGCGAAGAACGCCGGGTCGTAGGTGAACACGCCGAGCTTGCTCAGGCCGCGCATGTCCACAACATCCGGACCCAGCGTGCCGGACATGACCGGCAGTTCGAGGCTGCGTCCGTCGTCCAGTGTCAGCGTTGCGATACGTTGGTTCTTCTCCATCTCTCTCTCCCGTGTGGGCCGCCTTCAGGCCGCCCTGATCTTTTCCAGCAGCGCCTGCTGATCCTGTCGCGCCGCCTCCCGTCTGCCCGCAATCATATCCCAGAGTGGGTTGTCGGGCATATCCAGCAAAGCGTCGAACGCCTGTTTTTCCCCCTCGCCAAGCTGGCCGTACTGCGCATCGATGAAGCGAGCCAGCACGATGTCCAGCTCCAGCAGCCCGCGCCGCGCACGCCAGCGGATGCGTCTTGATGCAGGATCGGGGATCGGAGATCCTCGCTCCTCGCTCCCCGATCCCCGCTCCCCGACCCTCTCCTCGTTCCTCATACCAGCCGCTTGGTCATCATGTCCTTGATGCTGCCGATCGCCTCGGTCGGATTCAGCTCCTTGGGGCAGACATCCACGCAATTCATGATCGTGTGGCAGCGGAACAGGCGGTACGGGTCTTCCAGATCGTCGAGGCGTTCGGCCGTCGCCTGGTCGCGCGTGTCGGCGAGGAAGCGGTAGGCCTGCAACAATCCCGCCGGTCCGACAAATTTGTCCGGGTTCCACCAGAACGACGGGCAGGCGGTGGTGCAGCAACCGCACAGGATGCACTCGTACAGGCCGTTCAGGTGCGCACGCTGCGCCGGCGATTGCAGGCGCTCGGTCTCGGGCGGCGGATCGTTGTTGACCAGATAGGGCTTGATCGAGTGGTACTGCTTGAAGAATTGCGTCATGTCCACGATCAGGTCGCGGATCACCGGCAGGCCCGGCAGCGGGCGCAGCGTGACCGGCTCCTTCAGCGAAGATAGCGGCGTGATGCACGCCAGCCCGTTGCGCCCGTTGATGTTCATCGCGTCCGAGCCACACACCCCCTCGCGGCATGACTTGCGCACCGACAGGCTGTCGTCCTGCTCCTTGAGCAGCAGGATCGCATCCAGCAACATCTTGTCGCCCGGCTCGATATCCAGCTCGTAATCCTGCATGTACGGCTCGGCATCAGTATCCGGGTTGTAACGGTATATACGGAATTTCATCGATTCGGCCTTTCTAATAGACCCGCGCCTTGAGCGGGAACGATTCCACGGTCAGCGGCTTGAGGCGCACCGGTTTGTAATCCAGCCGGTTCCCCTCGCGGAAATACAGGCTGTGCTTGAGCCAGTTCACATCGTCGCGCTGCGGGAAGTCGTCGCGCGCATGTGCGCCCCTGCTCTCCTTGCGCGCGGCGGCGGCATGCATCGTGGCCTGTGCGACCTCGATCAGGTTGTCCAGCTCCAGCGCCTCGATGCGCGCGGTGTTGAACACGCGGCTCTTGTCATGAATCTCGGTACGCGCAACGCGCTCGGCGATCTGTTTGATCTGCTCCACGCCCTCGGCCAGCAGTTCCGGGAAGCGGAACACGCCGCAGTGCTTCTGCATGGTCTTGCGCATCGCATCGCCGACCTCGGCGACTTTCTCGCCGCCCTTCTGGTTCTCCAGCCGCGACAGGCGCGACAGCGAATAGTCGGCTGCGTTCGCCGGCAACAGCTTGGGATGCGGATCGGCCTTCAGGTCCTCTATGATCTGCCGGCCTGCCTCGCGGCCGAACACCAGCAGGTCGAGCAGCGAGTTGCAGCCCAGCCGGTTCGCGCCATGCACCGACACGCAGGCGCATTCACCGACCGCATACAGCCCGTGCACCACCTCGTCCGGCCCGGTCTTGTAGGGCGCGACGACCTGACCGTGGTAATTGGTCGGGATGCCGCCCATCATGTAGTGCGCGGTCGGCACGACGGGGATAGGCGCCTTGGCCGGATCGACGTGGGCGAATTTCAGCGCGATCTCGCGTATGCCGGGCAGGCGTTGTTTGATCACGTCCTCGCCGAGGTGGTCTAGCTTGAGCTGAATGTGGTCGCCGTGCGGCCCGCAACCGCGCCCCTCGTTGATCTCCATCGTGATCGCGCGCGACACCACGTCGCGGCTGGCCAGGTCCTTCGCGGTCGGCGCGTATTTTTCCATGAAGCGCTCGCCGTTCCTGTTCAGCAGGTAGCCGCCCTCGCCGCGCACGCCCTCGGAGATCAACACGCCCGCGCCGTACACGCCGGTCGGATGAAACTGGAAGAACTCCATGTCCTCCAGCGGGATGCCGGCGCGTGCCGCCATGCCCAGCCCGTCGCCGGTATTGATGTAGGCGTTGGTGCTGGAGGCGAAGATGCGCCCCGCGCCGCCGGTGGCGAACAGCGTCGCGCGCGCCTGGAAGATCATCACCTCGCCGGTCTCGATCTCCAGCGCGGTGACGCCAAGCACGTCACCGTCCTCGTCGCGGATCAGGTCCAGCGCCATCCACTCGATGAAGAAATGCGTATTGGCCTTGACGTTCTGCTGGTACAGCGTGTGCAGCAGCGCATGACCGGTGCGGTCGGCAGCGGCGCAGGCGCGGTCCACCGGGGTCTTGCCATAATCCTGCATGTGTCCGCCGAACGGCCGCTGGTAGATCTTGCCTGAAGCGAGCCGGTCGAACGGCATGCCGTAATGCTCCAGTTCGTACACCACCTCGGGCGCAGCGCGGCACATGAACTCGATCGCATCCTGGTCGCCCAAGTAGTCCGAGCCCTTAACCGTGTCGTACATGTGCCAGTGCCAGTTGTCCTCCTTCACGTTGCCCAGCGACGCAGCGATGCCGCCCTGCGCCGCGACCGTATGCGAGCGGGTCGGGAACACCTTGGACAGCACCGCGACCTTCAGCCCGGCCTCGGCCAGCTGCAAGGCCGCACGCATGCCGGAGCCGCCCGCGCCGACCACCACCACATCGAAAGTCCGTTTAGCAACCGTCATCAGAGTCCCCAAAGAATTTGCACCGACCAGACCGAATAAACGATCATCGCCAGGATAACCAGCACATGGATCACCAGCCGCGCGCCGGCAGGCTTAACGTAATCCATCACGATGTCGCGCACGCCTATCCATGCGTGCCAGAACAGGCTCAGCAGGAAAAGCAGCGTGAAGGTGCGCACCGGCAGGCCGGAGAACAGCCCCGTCCAGACGTCGTAATCCACATAAGGCTGCAACAGCAACCAGCCGGCCAGCGCGGTGCTGTACCCCGCCATCACCACGGCGGTGACGCGCTGGATCAGCCAGTCGCGCAACCCGTAGTGTGCCCCGACGACGACGCGGTTCACCATAGTTTCACCCCCAGCAGCAAGGTCAGCGTCAGG
>DASWTZ010000083.1:0-12054 GCA_036401875.1 Gallionella sp. | reverse complement strand
TCTTGCCGCTGCCTGCACCGGCGAGGATCAGCGCAGATTGGGCGGGAAGTTCGACAGCAGCACGTTGTTCGGGATTGAGGCCGGCAAGCAGGGAAGAATTCATTTGTTTATTATCCCACAGCGCCCCTGTTCAGCGGCATGAAAGCCACGCCAGGCAACACATTGCCTTCCCGCTTCGCCACCCGCTGCGATAGTTCGTTGACACCGGGTTGATTTCATATATATTTGTCGCTTAAGCATTTTTTCGTCACCTCAACGGAAAGGAACTTCAGCATGCTTGATTTTTTATTTGGGTCAAAAAAGGACCGCACATCCGGAAATGAAGCGGAAGCGGATCCAACAAAAGCCGGCATCCGCTATGACCCGGAACTCATCACCGAACTGAAGTCCGACCACGGTGAACTGGTCGCCATGTTCCACGAAATTTCCGCCATTACACGAAAGCGCGACCCGCGCCAGCTCTCGCAACAGCTGGACGAATTCGGCCAGGTTCTGCAAAAGCACCTGCTCAAGGAAAATGTCCGTTTCTACATCTACCTGAAATCCAATCTGCCGGAAAGCAGCCAATCGACGATCCAACGCTTTGCGCGTGAAATGCAGCAGATCGGCCGCGCCGTTACCGATTTCCTGTACAAGTACACCACCGTCGAGCAGTGGGACAGTTCCTCCTGGACAACCTTCGAGAAGGAACTGGCCTCAATCGGCACAGTGCTCGTCCAGCGCATCCAATCTGAAGAAAACGACCTGTATACCCTGTACCTGCCTCCCAGCCAATAACGAGCTCAAATGCAAACAGGGAAGCCTTGCGGGCTTCCCTGTTGTCCTGTTCATGCCGGGCGAACCGGCATATCTGACACGCTTACTTCTTCTTGTTCTCGATCATGTCGTGCATGATGGGTGCAAGGATGATTTCCATCGCGTAGCTCATCTTGCCGCCGGGCACGACCATTGTGTTGGCGCGCGACATGAACGAATCCGGGATCATGTTGAGCATGTACGGGAAGTCCACGCCCTTCGGATCGCGGAAGCGGATCACGACGAAGCTCTCGTCAGGCGTCGGGATGTCGCGGGCGATGAACGGGTTGGAGGTGTCCACGGTCGCCACGCGCTGGAAGTTGATGTGGGTGCGCGAGAACTGCGGGGTGATGTATTTGATGTAGTCCGGCATGCGGCGCATGATCGTGTCCACGGTCGCCTCGGCGGAATAGCCGCGCTCTGCCTTGTCGCGATGGATCTTCTGGATCCACTCCAGGTTGACCACCGGCACCACGCCGATGCCCAGGTCCACATGCTTGCCGGCGTCGATGCCCTTGGACTCGTCAGTCGCCAGGCCGTGCAGGCCCTCGTAGAACAGCAGGTCGGAGTCCTTCTCGATGTCTTCCCATGGGGTGAACACGCCAGGCTTGAGGTCAGTCAGGTTGAAGTGTTTGTTGTGCTCGACGGCTTCGGCGTCGCTGTGCACGTAGTAACGGCGTTTGCACATGCCGGTCTTGCCGTAGGTCTGGAACATCTCCTCGATCTTGTCGAAGTGGTTGGCTTCGGGGCCGAAATGGCTGAACGAGTTGTTGCCGGCCTTGGCGGCTTCGGCGGCGGCGGCGCGGAACGCCATGCGGTCCAGGCTGTGCAGGCTGTCGCCTTCGATCACCGCGGCCTTGATGTTCTCGCGGCGGAAGATGTTCTCGAACGCGCGCTTGACGGTGGTGGTACCTGCGCCGGACGAGCCGGTGACAGCGATGACGGGGTGTTTGCGGGACATGGTTTGAAACTCCTGAGGCAGATTAAAAAATTTTGAAGCGGGATTCTATAACAAACACCCGGACGCAACCACTGCGCCGGCCTCCTCCCGCCCCCGGATTCCGGCCCGATCGGGGCGAAGACCCGCATGAACAGGGCTTTGGGATGCTTTTCAGGATAACTGTGCGTCACCCGCCCGGCGGCCCGATTTGGGGGGCTAAACCCGCCCGGGACCGCCAAACGCTAACGCCCACCGGGGCAAGGCCGCTATAATGCCGCACTCGAAAATTCAGCCATCCCCTCACGAACATGCAGCCCAATTACCACCCAGCATCCATCGAACAGCAGGCCCAGCAGCACTGGGAAAACGCACAGACCTTCCGCGCCGGCGACGGCGGCGACAAGCCGAAATACTATTGCCTGTCGATGTTCCCCTACCCCTCCGGCAAGCTGCACATGGGCCACGTGCGCAACTACACGATAGGCGATGTGCTCTCCCGTTACCACCGGATGAAGGGCTACAACGTGATGCAACCGATGGGCTGGGACGCGTTCGGCCTGCCCGCCGAGAACGCCGCGATGTCCAACAACGTTCCGCCGGCCGCGTGGACCTACTCCAACATCGAATACATGAAGCAGCAGCTCAAGTCGCTGGGGCTGGGTGTGGACTGGTCACGCGAAGTGACCACCTGCAAACCCGACTACTACCGCTGGGAACAGTGGCTGTTCACACGGCTGTTTGAGAAGGGCGTGATCTACAAGAAGACCGCCGTGGTGAACTGGGACCCGGTGGACCAGACCGTGCTGGCGAATGAGCAGGTGATCGACGGGCGCGGCTGGCGCTCCGGCGCCGTGGTCGAGAAGCGCGACATCCCGATGTATTTCTTCCGCATCACCCAGTACGCCGACGAGCTGCTGTCCGGCCTCGACCAGCTCGAAGGCTGGCCCGAGCAGGTGAAGACCATGCAGGCGAACTGGATCGGCAAGAGCTTTGGGGTGCGCTTCGCGTTTACCCACGGCAACGACGAGAAGCTGTGGGTCTACACCACCCGCGCCGACACCATCATGGGCGTGACCTTCGTCGCGGTCGCGGCCGAGCATCCGCTGGCACTGCGCGCCGCCGAGAGCAACCCGGCCCTCGCGGCCTTCATCGAGGAATGCAAGCAGGGCGGCGTGGCCGAGGCCGACATCGCGACGATGGAAAAGAAGGGCATAGACACCGGCCTCAAGGTAACCCACCCGCTCACCGGCGAGCAGGTGCCGGTGTGGGTCGGCAACTACGTGCTGATGGGCTACGGCGAGGGCGCGGTGATGGCGGTGCCGGCGCACGACGAGCGCGACTTCGGCTTTGCAAAGAAATACGGTTTGCCGATCAAGCAATCCATCCAGGTCGCGGGCGAGACCTTCTCCACCGCTGCCTGGGCCGAATGGTACGGCGACAAGGAACAAGGTGTTTGCATCAACTCCGGCAAGTACGACGGCCTCAACCACACGCAGGCCGTCGACGCGATCGCCGCCGATCTCGCCGCGAAGGGCCTGGGCGAGAAGAAGACCCAGTTCCGGCTGCGCGACTGGGGCATCTCGCGCCAGCGCTACTGGGGTTGCCCAATCCCGATCATCCACTGCCCGAGCTGCGGCGACGTCGCGGTGCCGGACGATCAGTTGCCGGTAAAGCTGCCCGAGAACGTGGTGCCGGACGGCGCCGGCTCGCCGCTGGCGAAGATGCCCGAGTTCTACGAGTGCAGCTGCCCCAAGTGCGGCGGCAAGGCCAGGCGCGAGACCGACACGATGGACACCTTCGTCGAGTCGAGCTGGTATTACGCACGCTACGTGAGCCCGCAGTGTTCGACCGGCATGGTGGACAAGACAGCGGCGCAACAATGGCTGCCGGTGGACCAGTACATCGGCGGCATCGAGCACGCGATCCTGCACCTGCTGTACGCGCGATTCTTCCACAAGCTGATGCGCGACGAAGGCTTGGTGCCGGGCGACGAGCCTTTCAAGAATCTGCTGACGCAGGGCATGGTGATCGCACCGACGTTCTATCGCGAAGGCAAGGACGGCAAGAAGCTATGGCTCAACCCAGCCGACGTGGACGTCGCGACCGACGAGCGCGGCCGCCCTACCGGCGCGACGCTGAAGGCCGACTGCCTGCCGGTGGTCATCGGCGGCACCGAGAAGATGTCGAAGTCGAAGAACAACGGCGTCGACCCGCAGGCCATCATCAACGAATACGGCGCCGATACCGCGCGATTGTTCATGATGTTCGCAGCCCCGCCGGAGCAGTCGCTCGAGTGGTCAGACGCCGGCGTCGAAGGCGCGGTCCGCTTCCTCAAGCGGGTGTGGAAGGCCGTATCCGACCACGTCGCGCCGGGCGTCGTGGCGGCTTACCACGGCGGCGAGCTGAGCGCGGCCGCCAAGGCGCTGCGCTTCCAGTTACACCAGACCATCGCCAAGGTGGACGACGACCTCGGCCGGCGCAAGACGTTCAACACCGCGATCGCGGCCAACATGGAACTGCTCAACGCATTGGGAAAATTTACCGAACAGACGCCTGCCGCGCGCCATGTGACGCAAGAGGTGCTCGAAAACATCGTGCTGATGCTCAACCCCATCGTGCCGCACCTGAGCCATGCCCTGTGGGCGGAACTGCGCCCCGGCAGCGACCTGCTGGCCCAGCCCTTCCCCAAGGCCGACCCCGCCGCGCTGGTGCAGGACGAGATCGAGCTGATGATCCAGATCAATGGCAAGCTGCGTGGCAGCCTGCGGGTCGCGAAGGACGCCGACAAGGCGGCCATCGAGCAGTTGGCGCTGGCGCACGAGGCGGTGGTGAAACAGCTGGCGGGCGGGACGGCGAAGAAGGTCGTCGTCGTGCCGGGGCGGCTGATCAACGTGGTGGCGTAAGGATAGTCCGGAGCGACGTTCGTTAATTGGGCTCCGTCCCTATCTGATCTGGCTGACGTTTTATCAACAGTGCAGTCGTGGGTGACGCGGGATGCGGCGTATGAATTGCAGATGCTCTCCCAACCGGCAGAGCCTCCGGTCGCGCCCCGGCCTGCGGGGCGGCGCTCCGATACTCATGCATAAGCCGGAGATAGCTACGAACGGCAGTCTTTTCGACGAACGGCTCAATGGTAACGGGCATCTATGAGAGGCCTAACGTTTGAATTCACCAACTTGCGCAGCTTTTAGCGCTGGTCCGGTGGTATATGTGATTAAGTTTCACGGCTGACAACCTTTTGGTGCTCTCGTGAGTGGCCGTTTTGAGGCAGGATCAGCAGCAGGATCAGCAAAAAGTCGAACGCCTTGGTAAACCCACCACGCACGCAGAGGCCACATTCCGTCTTCTTTGCATATTTGTTGGAGGATCCGATCCGCAGCTTCTCTATACGAGTTATTTTCAAGATGCCTTTCCCTCATAAGTTGGTAGAGAGCGTCATGCACCAGTGAGCCGCGCATAAAGTTTAAGGTATCAATAGTCGGCCCGGATGGGCCGTCCCATGCATAGCCTTCCTTTATTGTCAGATTGCCTTCTACATCTAGATCAATATAATCTGTATCGATTTTTGACGAAGGCTTAATGTCAATGGAAATAGTATATGTTTCCTTTAATTGATACTTATAGCCCCCGTTGTATGCAATGCACTTCATCCGATCCTCCTGTAGCTAGCTGGTAGAGAAACCCAACAATGAGGAAGCCCTTGTAGGGTAGCTTGTCGGACTGGCTCAGCCGATTTCCTTGACGATGTGCTGCTGGCGGCGACTAATCGGCAGGCGTTCTTCCAGCCCCTTCATCTTGACCTGCCAGCCGCTGCCGCCCTCCTCGCCGCCGCGCTCGAATCCCTCGATCGCGCCCTTCGCGACGAGGCAGTTGCGGTGGATGCGGACGAAGCGCGCGGCGAATTCCTTTTCCATGTTGGTCAGCGATTCCTCGATCAGGTATTCGCGCTCGGCGGTGCGCACGGTGACGTATTTCAGCTCGGCGCGCAGGTACAGCACCTGGTCGACGGGGATCAGGTGGATCTTGCCGCGTTCGTGGATGGACAGGTTCTTGCGCGGCTCGGGCAACAGTTCGCGCAACACCTCGGTCTGCACCGGCACCGCCTCGCGCGCCCGCGTCAATGCCTCGAACAGCCGCTTGAGGCGGATCGGCTTGAGCAGGTAGTCGATCGCGTGCAGCTCGAACGCCTTGATCGCATAGACGTCGTAGGCGGTCGTGAAGATGACCACCGGCGGGTTCGGCAGCTTGTTCAGGTGCTGAGCGACCTCGATGCCGTCCATCTGCGGCATGCGGATGTCCAGCAGCACCACGTCTGCGGCGGTCTCGGCGATCTTGTCCAGCGCCTCCTGGCCGTTGCCCGCCTCGCCGACGACATCCAGCGCGATCTGCGCGTTGCAGTCGTGCAGCAGTTCGCGCAGCCGGTTGCGCGCGGGCGGCTCGTCGTCGACGATGAATACGCGCAGCGCGAGTTCGATGGTCGTCGTCATCCCGGCAGCTCCGTCACGTAGGGCATGAAGATCTCGACGCGGTAATAGTCCTTGCCGGTTTCGACCTCGTAGCGCGCTTCGGCATCGAACAGCAGGGCCAGCCGCTCGCGGATGTTGCGCAGCGCCATCTTGTTGCCGGGATGCAGCCTGCGCTGCTCCATCTTCTGCTGCGCGTAAGTGCCGGTCACGTCGCCCACATCCTGCCGGCCGCCCTGCTGGACGGTGCAGGGGTTGTCCACGCGGATGTGCAACTCGTCCCCCTTGCGGCGCAGCATCACGTTGACGCTGCCGCCCTCGGGCAGCGGCTCGATGCCGTGGTACATCGCATTTTCGAGCAGGGGCTGCAGCAGCAACGGCGGGATCAGCGCGTCGTCGGGGATGTCCTCCAACTGCCAGTTCACGTTCAGCCGCTCGCCCATGCGCATCTGTTCGAGCGCGACGTATTGCTTGCTCAGTTGAATTTCCCGGTGTATCGGCACCAGGTCCTGCGTCTCGGACATCGCCATGCGGAACATGTCCGCCATGTTCTCCAGCGCGGTCTCGGCCTGCTTGGGCTGGGCGCGGATCATCGACAGCACGGTGTTGATCGTGTTGAACAGGAAATGGGGGCGGATGCGGGCGCGCAGCACCTGCAGTCGGGCCTCGTGCAGCGCACGCGACAGCACCTGCGCCCGCAGCCAGAAATAGAACAGCAGGACGGCGCACACCAGCAGCGCGAACAGCCCGTAGCGCAGCGCGTCGTAGAGGTATCCCCCCTCCGGCACGCCGAACAGCCAGGTGCCGATGCGGTGGGTGAGCAGCGTCAGCAGCAGCACCACCGCGCCGACCGCCTGCACACCGCGCCGGTAGGGCAGGCGCTTCAGCCTCGGCTGCGCGGTCCACAGGACCAGCAGCGCAACGAGCAGGACCGGGGCGAAGCCGGACGCAATGTTCATCATCCGCACCGGCAGGTCCGCCCAGCCGTTTGCCTGCATCACGGCCAGAAGCGACACCATCCCGGTGCTGAGCACCAGGATACGCAGCGTGATGCCGAGGTTGCGGAAGTTGGGCAACGCGTCCGGGAGACCGTTTTGTTTTATACTGCGCGCCTTATTCATGCGGACCTTATCATGCCAGATGGCCTTGGGTTTGGACGCGTCATTCTGGGACAAGTGAGGGTTGCAATGCAAGAAGCAAATCAACATAACAGCAGCGGCACCTGGTCGGGGCGTTTTGCCGAACCGGTGGCGGAATTGGTGAAGCACTACACCGCCTCGGTGGGTTTCGACCACAAGCTGGCCCTGTTCGACATCCAGGGTTCGCTGGCCCATGCGCAGATGCTGGCGGCCTGCAACATCATCGCCGCGCAGGACCTGGACGACATCCGGCGCGGCCTCGCGCAGATCGAGAACGAGATCATCACCGGCGAGTTCGCCTGGTCGGTCGATCTGGAAGACGTGCACCTGAACATCGAGAAGCGCCTGACCGCGCTAGTCGGCGACGCCGGCAAGCGGCTGCACACCGGTCGCTCGCGCAACGACCAGGTGGCGACCGATGTGCGCCTCTACCTGCGCCACGGCATCGACGAACTGGTCGGGCTGGTCAAGGCACTGCAGGGCGCCCTGCTCGACCTTGCCGAACAGCACACGCACACCATCATGCCGGGCTTCACCCACCTGCAGGTGGCGCAGCCGATCAGCTTCGCGCACCACCTGATGGCCTATTTCGAGATGCTCAGGCGCGACGCCGAGCGCCTGCAGGACTGCCGCAAACGGGTGAACCGCCTGCCGCTGGGTGCCGCCGCACTGGCCGGCACCAGCTACCCGATCAAGCGCGAGTACGTCGCCGAACTGCTCGGCTTCGACGGGGTATGCGAAAACTCGCTCGATGCGGTGTCGGACCGCGACTTCGCGATCGAATTCACCGCCTGCGCCGCGCTGATCATGACCCACCTGTCGCGCTGCTCGGAGGAGCTGATCCTGTGGATGAGCCCGCGCTTCGGCTTCATCGACATCGCCGACCGCTTCTGCACCGGCTCGTCGATCATGCCGCAGAAGAAGAATCCCGACGTGCCCGAGCTGGTACGCGGCAAGACCGGGCGCGTCAACGGCCACCTGGTCGCGCTGCTGACGCTGATGAAGGGACAGCCGCTGGCCTACAATAAGGACAACCAGGAAGACAAGGAGCCGCTGTTCGACACCGTCGAGACGCTGACCCAGACATTGCGCATCTACGCCGACATGATCGCCGGCATCCGGGTCAAGCCCGAGGCGATGCGCAGTGCGGCGCTGCAGGGCTACGCCACGGCGACCGACCTGGCCGACTATCTGGTCAAGAAGGGACTGCCGTTCCGCGACGCCCACGAGGCGGTCGCGCTCGCGGTGCGCTACGCCGAGCAGCGCGGCTGCGACCTGTCCGACATCGCCCTTGCCGACCTGCAACAGTTCTCTGCGCACATCGCCGACGACGTGTATCAGGTGCTGTCGCTGGAGGGCTCGCTCGCCAGCCGCAACCACACCGGCGGCACAGCGCCGCAGCAGGTGGCCGACGCGATCGCGCGGGCGCGGGCGGCACTGGCCAAATAACGTTTACGGATCGTCACGGGCTGACGCTGCGCGCAGCCGCGCCTGCTTTCCAGATTTTTACACTCACCCGGGCAGCGGTGAGAGGAGCATTTTTTATGTGGGTCCTGGCTTTTTTCCTGTTGCATCTGGCCGTCTACACGCTGATCCGGTTCGGGTTCATGGTGTGGAACTGGGACAGCATTCAGGTCGCATCGCGCGCCGACCTGCTCGCCGCCTTCTGGTACGGCCTGCGTTTCGACCTGTCGGCGATCGCCGCGACCTCCTTCATCTTCTTCATGGGGCTGTTCTGGCTGGCCCGCTTCCGCTTCGCGAAAGCGGTTTGGTTCGGCGCGTTCTGGCTGCTGAACGTCGCGCTGATCGCGCTCAACTGCGCCGACAGCGAGCTGATCAACTTCACGGCGCGGCGTTTCACCAAGGCCTCGCTGTACCTGCTCGGCGAGGGCCAGAATATCAATGTGATCGGCGCCTATCTCGGCCTCACCGCGTTCGGCCTCGCGGTGATCGCGCTGTATTCCTATGCGACCCTTGGGCTGTACAGGAGGATCGAAATCCGGCTGCCTGCCTGGCAGAATGCCGCGCTGTCGCTGCTGGTGCTGGTCGTCTCGGTGGTGCTGTTCCGGGGTGGTTTGCAGTCCAAGCCCATCATGCCGGTGGATGGGCGCATCTTCCCCGACCCGGTGGTCAACCACCTGGTGCTCAATTCCACGTTCACGCTGCTCAAGAGCCTGGACAAGCCAACGGTCGAACGCGTCACGCATTTTGAGCACGACAGGCTGCTCGGCTACCTGAACCGCCCCGACGCCTACCCGGCGATCGCGGCGCCGCTACCCCGGGCGAACGTCGTCGTGCTGGTGCTGGAGAGCTTCTCCAGGGAGTACACCGAACTGCGCAATCCCGAGTTCACACCTTACCTGAACCGTCTGGCGAAACAGGGCGCTGCTTTCCCGAATTTCTACGCGAATTCCAAGAGCTCGATCTCGGGCGTCCCGTCGATACTGGCCGGGGTGCCGGCGCTGATGGACGATCCGTTCATCGACTCGGAATTTTCGCTGAACAAGTTTACCGGCCTCGCTTCGGTGCTGGCCGCGCAGGGATACCACACCAGCTTCTTTCACGGTGCGAACCGGAACAGCATGCATTTCGACGCCTTCGCGCCGGGCGCGGGCTTCCAGCACCACTACGCGCGCGAGGACTATCCGGATGCGGCCGACGACGACGGGAAATGGGGCATCTACGACGGCCCGTTCCTGAACTGGATCTGTCAGAAATATTCGGGCTTCCCAGAGCCCTTCATGTCGTCGGTGTTCACGCTCTCGTCGCACCAGCCCTACAGCGTGCCGCCCGCCGAACGCGACCGGCATCCCGACGGCAGCCACCCGATACTCAAGTCTATCCACTACACCGACGCCTCGGTCCGGCAGTTTATGGAATGCGCCGCCAAACAGCCCTGGTACAGGAACACTCTCTTCGTCTTCACCGCCGACCATGCCGGCCCGGCACTGCGTCCCGGCACATCGTTTGCCGGACAGTTCGAGGTGCCGCTGGTGCTGTATGCGCCGGGCAGCAAGGCGCTCAGCCGGATGGATACCCGGCAGCTCGCCCAGCAGATCGACCTGCTGCCGACGATACTGGAGACCGTGGGCGTCCAGCAGGAGGCCGTGAACCATCTGGCCCGCTCGCTGTGGCATCCCGGCCCCAAGATCGTCCCGCTGTATCTGGACGGCACCTTCCAGTTGCTGGGGTTGCCGGCGGACGCTGACGAGCAGCTCAAGGTGGACACGCAGAAGGCGGTGCTGCAATACTTCGGCGAGGGGATGCTGGACGACCGGCTCTACCTGCCCTCGGCACGATGAGCGCTGTTCATCCCGCATCGCCTCGTCCATAATTCACCGCAGTTCAAACGGAACCATCATGCTCAAGATCTACAACACACTGGCGCGCGACAAACAGGAATTCGTCCCCATCACACCGGGCAAGGCCGGGATGTACGTCTGCGGCATGACTGTGTACGACTACTGCCATCTCGGCCATGCGCGGGTGATGGTGGTGTTCGACATGGTCTACCGCTGGCTGAAGGCCTCCGGCTTCGAAGTCACCTACGTGCGCAACGTCACCGACATCGACGACAAGATCATCAAGCGCGCCGCCGAGAACGGCGAATCCATACATGCGCTGACGCAGCGCTTCATCGCCGCGATGCACGAGGACGCCGACGCGCTGGGCGTGCTGCGCCCCGACCACGAGCCGCGCGCCACCCAGTATGTCCCCGAGATGCTGGAGATGATCGCGCGGCTCGAGAAGAACGGCTACGCCTACCACGCGGCGGACGGCGACGTGAACTATGCGGTGCGCAAGTTCGACGGCTACGGCAAGCTGTCCGGCAAGTCGCTGGAGGACCTGCGCGCAGGCGAGCGCGTCGATGTGGCCGACGGCAAGAACGACCCGCTCGATTTCGTGCTGTGGAAGCACGCGAAGGACAGTGAGGCCGAAGAGGTGAAATGGGACTCGCCATGGGGCAGGGGCCGGCCCGGCTGGCATATCGAATGTTCGGCGATGGGCTCGAAGCTGCTCGGACAGCATTTCGACATCCACGGCGGCGGCGCGGACCTGCAGTTCCCGCACCACGAGAACGAGATCGCACAGAGCGAAGGCGCTCATCAGTGCCAGTTCGTGAACTACTGGATGCACAACGGCTTCGTCAACGTGGACAAGGAGAAGATGTCCAAATCGCTGGGCAACTTCTTCACGATACGCGAGGTGCTGGAGAAGTACGACGCCGAGGTGGTGCGCTTCTTCATCCTGCGCGCCCACTACCGCAGCCCGCTGAACTATTCGGACGCGCACCTGGACGATGCGAAGGGCGCGCTGACGCGGCTGTATACCGCACTGAAATCTACGCCTGCGATGACACAGGCCTTGGACTGGAGCGAGCCCCACGCACAGCGCTTCAAGACCGCGATGGACGACGACTTCAACACCCCCGAGGCGATGGCGGTGCTGTTCGACCTCGCCAACGAGGTAAACCGCACGCAATCGGCCGGGTCGGCTGCGCAGCTCAGGTCGCTGGCCGGCGTGCTCGGCCTGCTGCAGCGTGACCCGCAGAAATTTCTTCAGGGTGAGTTCGGATGGAGCGATGTAACACTACCCGTCTTTTCTTCCGTCGGTGGTACTGCTGTACAAACTCACACTGCAGAATCAATTGACCTTCTAATCAACGCACGCAGCGTTGCCAAGAAGGCGAAGAACTTCGCGGAGGCCGACCGCATCC
>DASWTZ010000082.1:0-2589 GCA_036401875.1 Gallionella sp. | reverse complement strand
GGTTTCGACCAGGTGGTGCTGATCACCTCGGCCTACGGGCTCGGCGAGACGGTGGTGCAGGGCGCGGTGAACCCCGACGAGTTCTATGTGTTCAAGCCGTCGCTGCGCGAGGGCAGGCACGCGATCATCAGGCGCAACCTCGGCGCGAAGGCGATCAAGATGGTGTTCGCCGATGCCGTGCAGGACGCCAGCCCGGTGCGGACTGTCGAGGTGCCGCCGGCCGAACGCCGGCGCTTCTCGATCAGCGATGCCGAGGTGGAGGAACTGGCGCGCCATGCGCTCAGCATCGAGCGGCACTACGGGCGCGCGATGGACATCGAGTGGGGGCGCGACGGCGTGGACGGCAGGCTGTACATCCTGCAGGCGCGACCCGAGACGGTGCAGGCGAAGAGCAGCGCGAATACGCTGCAGCGCTACAGGCTGAAGCAGACTTCTGAGGTGCGGGTCAGCGGGCGTGCAATCGGCCAGAAGATCGGCGCTGGCCGCGTCTGCCTGGTCGCAGACGCCGGCGAGATCGGCAAGGTGCGGGCCGGCGACATCCTGGTGACCGACATCACCGACCCTGACTGGGAGCCGGTGATGAAGCTGGCCTCAGCGATCGTGACGAATCGCGGCGGGCGCACCTGCCATGCGGCGATCGTCGCGCGCGAGCTGGGCATCCCGGCGGTGGTCGGCTGCGTGGATGCGACCGAAGTGTTGCGCCACGGCGAGGAGGTCACCGTGTCCTGCGCCGACGGCGATGTCGGCAAGGTGTACCGGGGACTGCTGGAGGTCGAGGTCACCGAGCTGGCGCTCGACCAGTTGCCGACACCGCCGCTGAAGATCTCGCTGAACGTCGCCAACCCCGAGCTGGCGTTCGAGTTCAGCCGTCTGCCGAACCATGGCATCGGGCTGGCGCGGCTGGAATTCATCATCGCGCGGATGATCGGCATCCACCCGCGCGCCGTGCTGGACTACCCGAAGCTGGATGCCGGGCTGAAGGCGCAGGTCGAGGAGAGGTGCGCGGGCTATGCCGACCCGCAGGCATTCTATGTCGGCAAACTGGCCGAAGGTGTAGCAACACTGGCTGCGGCGTTCTTCCCCAAACCGGTGATCGTGCGCTTCTCGGATTTCAAGTCGAATGAATATTCCAGCCTGCTCGGCGGCAGCGCCTATGAACCGGTCGAGGAGAACCCGATGATCGGTTTTCGCGGCGCGTCGCGCTATGTCGCGGAGAGCTTCCGGGAATGCTTCGCGCTGGAATGCCGCGCGCTGCGCAGGGTGCGCGACGAGATGGGGTTGATCAATGTCGAGGTGATGATCCCGTTCGTGCGCACCGTGGCCGAGATGCAGGCGGTGATCGGCGTGCTGGAAGAAAACGGACTGCGCCGCGGCGAGAACGGCCTGCGCGTGATCATGATGTGCGAGATACCATCCAACGCGCTGCTCGCCGACCAGTTCCTCGAACTGGTGGACGGCTACTCGATAGGTTCGAACGACCTGACCCAGCTGACGCTGGGCGTGGATCGGGACTCCGGCGTGCTGGCCGGTTCGTTCGACGAGCGCGACGCCGCGGTGAAACGGCTGATCGGCATCGCGATCGAGGCCTGCCGCAAGCACGGCAAATACATCGGCATCTGCGGACAGGGGCCGTCCGACCATCCCGACTTCGCGCAATGGCTGATGGAGCAGCGGATCGAGGCGATCTCGCTGAACCCGGATACCGTGGTGCAGACCTGGCTGGACCTGAGCAAGGCCGGGAAGCATTGATCGAGTTTTGAAAATGGAGAGCAGGATGGACCTGAAAGAGACGCGGCTGGATACCGCACTGGTTTACGAAGGCAATTTCATCAAGGTGCGCAAGGATCATGCGCGCACGCCGGACGGTCAGGTGCATACCCGGGAGTACATCACCCACCCCGGCGCGGTGGCTGTCCTGGCGATGCTGGACAACGGCAATCTGGTGATGGAGCGGCAGTTCCGCTATGCGGTGCAGCGCGAGTTTGTCGAGATACCGGCGGGCAAGATCGACCACGGTGAAGACATTCTTGTAACTGCGCAGCGGGAGCTGCTCGAAGAGACCGGCTACGTCGCGCGCGAATGGCAGCATCTGACGACAACCTGGCCGTGTATAGGCTACGCCGACGAGCGCATCGAGTATTTCATCGCACGCGGACTGAGCCACGCGGGGCGGCAGCTAGATCACGGCGAATTCCTCGAGGTGTTCGAGCTGTCGCTGCCCGATGCACTGGAATGGATCAGGCAGGGCAAGATCGACGATGGCAAGACGGTGATCGGCCTGTTCTGGCTGGAGAAGGCGCTGGCCGGCTGGGCAGCCGAGTGAAGGCTCCGCCGTTGCACCAAATTGGCCAGCCGTGCGCGATGGTGCACCAAAACGGAGCGATTGTTGGTAGAGCTCGCAGCTAAGCCTTTGATAAATAACTGATGCGATCCGGTGGAACAGAACTTGCATTCAACGACGTATTGTTTTTACGTTGGAGACAGCATGGAAGATTTGGCGAACCTGAAGGCTGGCAGCGATGCGTTGTTCATCCTGCTCGGCGCGATCATGGTGCTGGCGATGCACGCTGGTTTTGCGTTCCTGGAACT
>DASWTZ010000081.1:0-2308 GCA_036401875.1 Gallionella sp. | reverse complement strand
GCTCCATTTCACCCTACGACAGCTCCAAGTCTTCGAAAAAGTGGCGAGCCACCTAAACTATTCACGCGCCGCCAAGGAGCTCTACCTGTCGCAGCCCGCCGTCTCCATGCAAATCAAACAGCTTGAGGGACATATCGGGCTTCCACTGTTCGAGCAAATGGGCAAGAAGATATTCCTCACTGAGGCCGGGCGTGAGCTTTACCAATACAGCCGCATCATCACCCAACAACTTACTGAAATGGAAGCAGTATTCAACGAGATGAAGGGACTCGATCAAGGCAAACTCACACTATCCGTCGTCAATACGGCCAACTACTTCACCCCGCAGTTACTGGCGAGGTTTTGCCAGCGTCATCCGAACATCAACATCATCCTGCAGGTTGCCAACCGCGATGCGGTATTGCAACAACTCGCCGACAACCGTACCGACTTGGCCATCATGGGCCAGCCACCCGACGGGATGGACATTAGCGCCGAAAAGTTCCTCGACAATCCGCTTGTCGTGATTTCCGCGCCCGACCACCCGTTCGTCAGGCTACCGCAGGTCAAATTCAGCCAACTGGCCACCGAGCCATTCCTATCACGGGAACGCGGCTCCGGTACGCGCAGTGCCATGGAAAGGATCTTCGCCGACAATCACGTACATCCACACATCAGCATGGAGATGGAAACCAACGAAGCCATCAAGCAGGCAGTGCAGGCCGGCATGGGACTCGGCATTCTGTCCCTGCACAGCATCGAACTCGAGTTGGAGACCAATCGCCTGACCATGCTCAATGTCGAGCATTTCCCGCTACAGCGTCACTGGTTTGTCGCACATCGCAGCAGCAAGCGGCTCAGCAGCGCGGCGCTGGCGTTCAAGCATTTTTTGCTGGAAGACGCCAAGGCCATCATTTCCCAGGCGTCGCCACCCCGCCGCCGCGCCAAACAGGCAAAGTGATTAAAACACGGTTGCCAGGTTGATCGTATAGGTGGTTTTACCGATCAGGTCAGTCGTGCCATTGCCTGCGGCATTGCTGTACCAATATCCGCCGCTGGCGTTGGTGTACGAGAGGGACCAGATGATGTTCTGCAGCATCTGATAGGTCCCGGTCAGGAACACCGCATTATCGGAAAGCCCATTGCCGCTGGTACCGCGGCGCAAGCCAGCTCCCAGCGTAAACACATTCGGTACGATGCCCAACTCGGCCGCGATATTCACAGCGCTCTTTTCCTTGATGCCCGTTGTGGTGACCAGGTTGCCCGTGGCATCCAGGGTTTGATAGGTGTTATAGGCATTGCCGACATGCCCGGTCGCCGTGTTTGCAGCAATTACCGGCGCCCTTGCGTAACTCGCATAGATCCCCAATGGCATATCGTTCAAATGGCCCTGCAACTGCACATCAGCGGCATAGGCCTGAGTCGCGGCCTGAACCAGCGGCGCCAGTCCGGCCGGATCGTTCACCGCAGAACTCCCACCCCATGTCTGCGCGCCTACCGCCAACGCCTCCCAGCCTGCCAGCGGAATGAGTCCGGCAACACGCAGGTAGGTGGAGCCCATGGCAGCGAATCTCGCGCCCGCGATACCCGTCCGGTCATATCGGGTGATATTGACAAAGCCATTCGGATTGCTCAGCACGAAAGCCAGTCCCTTGGCGGCGCCGTCAGTCCCCAGATATTGCTGCGCCGAAACCGCGCCGCTGTGGGCGCGATTAAAGCCGGGCGCCGGACTCATCGTATGGACGGCGTTCGCCCCGGTGTTCAAAACCTCGTAGCCGTAGGATGCCCCCTGCGCATCGGTAGCGAACGGCACGATGCCGACCCGGGTGCCGAAGGAGGCGATGGAGGACAGATCGAACTGAATCGGCATCTTGGCAGAGATGTATGCGCCCACGGCATCGCCGGTACCCAACTCGCCCAGAAAGCCTGCGTTCTCGCCTATCCGTCCACCAAAAGACAGCGCAAGCTCACCGCCACTGGCCGGGGCGTAATACAAGCCGTCTCCGCTATTTTTTTCCAATACCGAGACCTTGGCCCGGTTGCTCTTCTCATAACCCGCCGTCGCCAGCACCGACAGGTTCAACGTGTTGGGGATGGTCAGATCGGCACCCTCCACCCTGCCCTGCGCGCCCATCATCGTAAAACCGGATGACTTGAACGCGCGGCCGAAGCCGTTCAGCAGCGGGAAATGCTGGAAGTGGCAGGAGGTGCAGGCCATGCCGGTCTGGCGCGCAAATACCGCGCTGGCCGACGCATCTTGCGTCAGCAAGCCCGCCAGCACAGTCATGGCGCCTAGTATTGTTCGCATCATGGGTTTCCCGATTTAATG
>DASWTZ010000080.1:0-4175 GCA_036401875.1 Gallionella sp. | reverse complement strand
AGCGCAATGACGGGTTGAATTCGATGCAGTCGAAGATGATCAGCCTGCCGTCTGCCCAGGCCAGGTTGCCCATGTGCAGGTCGCCGTGGCACTCGCGCAACCGGCCTGCCGCCTTGCGGCTGCGCATCAGCGGTGTCAGCGCTGCATGCTGGGCGAGGGTCCAGACGTGTAGGCGCCCGAGTTGATGTCGAACCGGGCCATCCACCCGTTCGGCCAGCAACTCGAAATTCTCCAGAACGGGTTGCATGATCGCGGGCGGCTCGCCGTAGGGCGTGCCGGGGGCGGCGATGTCGCACTCACCGAGGTGGAACTGCGCCAAGAGGGCGGCGAGCGCGTCAATGTGGGTGCTGCCCAGCTCGCCACGCGCGGACAGCCTGTCCAGCGTCGCGTCGGGCGGGAACTGGCGCATCTTCACCGCGTACTCGTGTGGCTCGCCCGCCCCATTGACACGTGGCGCATCGCTGCTGTCGGTGATCCCCACTACGCCGAGATAAATGTCCGGCGCGAGTCGCCGGTTCAGCCGCAGTTCCTCGTCGCAGGCGTGCTTGCGCTTGTCCAGCGTGCTGAAATCGAGAAAGCCCATGTCCACTGGCTTCTTGATCTTGTAGGCGAATTCGCCGGTGAGCAGCACCCACGAGATGTGGGTCTCGATCAGCTGCACCCGGCCGGTCGGATGATCAAAGCAGGCGGGATCGGACAGCAGCGCGCGGATTAGCCCGGGCGGCTGCACCGCTTGCGCAACGGTGTCAGTCCGGACCGTCATCGCCGCGGTCCGCCTTCAGGGCCAGCGCGCGCTGGTACAGCTCGCTGCGGTTCGCGCCGGTGATCCGGGCGGCGAGCTGCGCGGCCTGCTTGAGCGGCAACTCATCGAGCAACAGCGCGAGGGTGCGCTCACTTGCAGCATCAAGCCCGGCTTCCTGCGGCGGGGCGCCGGAGACCAGCAGCACGAACTCGCCGCGCTGGTTGTTCGGGTTGCTGCTGAGCCAGTCCAGCGCCGCGCCGAGCTTGCAGCGGTGGATGCTCTCGAACAGCTTGGTGATCTCGCGCGCGAACACGATGTCGCGCCCGTCGCCGAACACGGACTGCAGATCGGCGACGCATTCGAGGATGCGGTGCGGCGCCTCGTAGAACACCAGCGAGTAAGGGTGCGCGATCAGCCCCTGCAGTGCGCTGCGCCGCGGGCCGGGTTTGTTAGGCAGGAAGCCGTAGAACAGGAAGTGCGCCTCGTCCATGCCGGATGCCGAGAGGGCGGCGACCGCCGCGCTGGGGCCGGGGATTGGAATTACACGCAGCCCGGCTTCCAGTACCGCGCGGACCAGCAGCGCGCCGGGGTCGCTGACCGCCGGTGTGCCGGCATCGCTGACGAAGGCGACGCTCTGCCCGGCCTGCAAAATCGCGACGATCTTCTCGGCCGCGCCGCGCTCATTGTGCTGGTGCACCGCAACCAGCTTGTTCGCGCCGATACCGTGATGGGACAGCAGGTGCACGGTGTTGCGCTTGTCTTCGGCGGCAACCACATCCGCGCTGCGCAGAACCTCGATCGCGCGCAGCGTGATGTCACGCAGATTTCCTATCGGCGTGGCAACTACATATAATGCGTTCTCCAATTTTTGCGGATGTTCCTTATGCAACGTGTACTCCTTACGCTTATCTCCGTGTTCGCACTATACGCGTGCACGGGCACCGTACCGCATAAGCCGGCAGAAGAGAAGCCAGCCGCGCCGGCGGTCGAGGCGGTACAGCCCACCGAACCGCTGCCGCCGACGGAGATCGAGCCTATCGTTCCCGAGGTGGCGGAGCTGCTGCCCGAGGGCGAGCGGGTGCCGCACATCGCTCTGCTGCTGCCGATGCAATCTCCGGGTTTCGGGCCGGCGGCGGAAGCCGTGCAGCGAGGATTCCTGGCAGCTGCCAGCTACGGGCGGCTGCAATGGCCGGTGCGCCTCTACAACGAACAGGCGGAGAACGGCAGCGTCTACAAGACCTACCGCCAGGCCATCGCAAACGGCGCGCGCGCCGTGGTGGGGCCGCTGACCCGTGACGGCGTGAATGCGCTGGCGGCGGAAACGAACATTCCGGTGCCGACGCTGGCGCTGAACGTCGCAGATGGCGAGCACGCACCGCAGCTGTATTTCTTCGGCATGGCTATCGAGGAGGAGGCGCGCCAGATCGCCAGGATCGCGGCACAGCAGGGGATGCGCCAGGCGATCATCGTCGGCGTGGGTACCTCGCTGTCGCAGCGGCTGCGGACCGCATTCGAGGAACAGTGGAGCGCGGACGGTCGCGGCGTATTGCGCGTGATCGAATACAGCAAAGACCCGTCGGTGTTCGCCGATATCGGGGACATGACGGACACGATGGTGTTCCTTGCAACGGGGGCGGGACAGGCACGGTTGCTGCGCTCGTACCTGCCGGCCAGGGCGCCGGTGTACGCGACCTCGCAGGTGTTCTCGGGTAACACAAACACGCTCACCAATTACGACTTGAACGGCATACGCTTCGTCGACATGCCGTGGCTGCTGCAGCCCGATCATCCTGCGGTGATGATCTATCAGCGCGCCGAACCGCCGCTGCCGATAGACCGCGAGCGGCTTTACGCGCTGGGCGTGGATTCCTTCCGGCTGGTGCTACTGATGCTGACGGAGCGCGTGTCGGCCAGGATGCCGCTGGACGGGGTGAGCGGCCGCATCAGGCTGCAAGGACAGACATTTGTGCGCGAGGGCGTGCAGGCCAGGTTCATCGAGGGCCGTGCCGTCGCGGGCGATGCGGATATCGTTCCCACCGTGCAGATGTTCCCGGAGCAACAGGTTCGCTAGCGATGACGGCGGGCGCCCAGGCCGAGCAATGGGCTGTGCAGTATCTGGCGCACCAAGGCCTGCGGCTGGTCGAGCAGAACTACCGCAGCCGTTTCGGCGAGATCGACCTGATCATGCGGGACGGTGAGGTTCTGGTATTCGTCGAAGTGCACATGAGGCGCAATGCCGGCTACGGAGGCGCCGCTGCCAGCATCGATGCGCACAAGCAGCAACGCATTATCCGCACCGCGCAGCAATACCTGGCCGGTCTGGCGCGAACCCTGTAATGCCGGTTCGATGTGCTGCTGATGGGCGATGCGCAGGGCGGGCAGGTGCTGTGGCTGAAGAACGCCTTCGATGCGTGATAATATTAGAACAGGTTAAACGAGCAGAAATCATGGACATAAACAAACGCATCGCCAAGCATTTTAAGGACAGTGCCGACATCAAACTGAAGGTCAAGGACGCGCTGGCGCAGCCGATCGCGACCGCCGCGCAGCTGTTTTTCGACTGCGTCACCAACGACCACAAGATCCTGTGCTGCGGCAACGGCGGTTCGGCCGGGGACGCGCAGCACTTTGCGGCGGAGCTGATCAACCGTTTCGAGAAGGAGCGTCCCGGCCTGGCCTGCGTCGCGCTGACAACCGACAGCTCGGTGTTGACCTCGATCGCCAACGACTACGAATACAACCTGATCTTCTCCAAGCAGGTGCGCGCGCTGGGCCTGCCCGGCGACACGCTGCTGGCGATCTCTACCAGCGGCCACTCGGCCAACGTGGTCGCCGCAATACACGCAGCGCACGAGCGCAACATGCGCGTGGTCGCGCTGACCGGGCGCGACGGCGGAGAGATGGCCCGCGTACTGCGTGAGGGCGACGTGCTGATCTGCGTCGAGACGCAGAGCACCGCGCGCATCCAGGAAGTGCATCTGGTCGTCTTGCACAGCCTGTGCGACATCATCGATTACATGCTGCTGGGCGAATGAGCATGCGGTTCGTCGCGCTGGCCGGTCTGGTGCTGCTGTCCAGCCTGCTGCAAGGCTGCTTCCCCAATGCATTCAGCGGCGAGAAGGCCGGCGTGCTGGTGGCGCAGGACCGCCGCGCCGAAGACGCGCGCCGGGACGACCGCGAGATCGAGGCCCGAGCCTCCGATCTGATCTACCGGGACAAGAAGGTATTCATCCACGTCAACGTGACCAGCTTCAACCGGATGGTGCTGCTCAGCGGCGAAGTGCCGGACCAGGCCACCCGGAGCGAGCTGGAGAAAACCGTCACCGAGATCCCGCTGGTGAGCGGCGTGCACAACGAACTGGTTGTGACCGGCAACAGCTCGCTGTGGTCGCGCAGCAACGACAGCAGGCTCACCTCCAGCGTCAAGATGAAG
>DASWTZ010000079.1:0-36692 GCA_036401875.1 Gallionella sp. | reverse complement strand
AAGAAATCCGCAAAGAGATGATCTTCACTCGGTTGCGCGAGCGCGAGGTGGACAGCAAGATCATCGTCAGCGACAGCGAAGTGGAAAATTATCTGGCCAACAAGGCCAGACAAGGGAGCGCCGGGGAGGAGTTCCGCTTGGCGCATATCATGGTCGTAGTGCCGGAGCAGGCCAGTGCGGAAAAAATACAGGTGGCGCGCTCGCGCGCGGAAAAGGCACTGGCACAGCTGAAAGCGGGAGCGGATTTTGCCCAGGTTGCAGCCGGGTTTTCGGATGCCGAGGATGCACTCAAGGGCGGCGACCTGGGGTGGCGCAAGAGTGATCGCATTCCGCCGCTGTTCATGAATGAATTGCAGACGCTGCAACCCGGCCAGATCACGGCCGTGCTGCGCAGTCCGAGCGGCTTCCATATCCTTAAGCTGGTCGACAAGCGCAGCGGTACGGAATCGGTCGTCATCACCCAGACTCACGCGAGGCACATCCTGATCAAAACCAGCGAGATTGTGTCGGAGCGCGAGGCCCAGAAACGCCTGATGGAAATCAGGCAGCGCATAGAATCGGGCGCCGATTTTGCCGAGCAGGCGCGCCGGTATTCGCAGGACGGCAGCGCGCAGCAGGGTGGGGATCTGGACTGGCTTTCACCGGGACAAACTGTGCCCGAATTCGAGGAGGCGATGAACAAATTGCAGCCCGGGAAAATTGGTGCGGTGCAGAGCCAGTTCGGCTGGCACCTGATCCAGGTGCTGGAGCGCCGCAACACCGACATCGGCGAGCAGCAGAAGCGCCAGCAGGCCCGTGTCGCGATCGGAACATTCAAGTCCGAAGAGCAGCATCAGGAATGGCTGCGCCAGTTGCGCGACCGCGCTTTTGTCGAATACCGCCTGGAAGGGAGCAGGTAGCCGGTGGCTGCCCCGCACCCTGTGCCGCTGGCTGTTACTGCAGGCGAGCCGGCCGGAATCGGCCCGGACCTGTGTGTACGGCTCGCGGCTGAGCCGCCCGACACCCCATTCGTGGTTATCGCCGACAAGGATCTGCTGCGGCAGCGCGCCGCACAACTCGGAGTGTCTGTACCAATCCGTGACTATGAGGCAGGGCGGGCGGCCCCCGGTGAATTGCAGGTGATCCATGTACCGCTTGCGGCGCCCTGCCAGACAGGCGTGCTGGGTGCGGCGAACGGTGCCTATGTGCTTGCAGTCTTGCGGCGCGCATTGCGGGGCTGCGAGTCGGGTGAATTTTCCGGCATGGTCACCGCCCCGGTTCACAAGGGCATCATCAACGATGCGGGCATCCCGTTTACCGGACACACGGAATTCCTTGCCGAGCAAACAGGCACGCCGCTGGTGGTGATGATGCTGGTCGGAGGCGGCATGCGCGTGGCGTTGGCGACCACGCACCTCGCGCTCAGGGAGGTACCTGATGCGATCACCGCCTCGTTGCTGGAAGAGGTGTTGCGCATCATTCAGCGCGACCTGCAGCGGCGCTTCGGCATTGCACAACCGCGCATCCTGGTGGCTGGCCTCAATCCGCATGCCGGAGAGGGGGGGTACCTGGGCCGCGAGGAGATCGACGTGATGGTTCCCGTCCTGGACAAGCTGCGCGCCGGAGGGATGGACGTCAGCGCGCCGTTGCCGGCCGACACGCTGTTCACGCCGCACCGGCTGGCGCAATGCGACTGCGTACTGACGATGTACCACGATCAGGGGTTGCCGGTATTGAAGCACGCCAGTTTCGGCCAGGGGGTGAACGTCACGCTGGGCCTGCCGGTCATCCGCACTTCAGTGGATCACGGCACGGCACTGGACCTGGCGGGCACCGGCAGAGCCGACAGCGGCAGCCTGCTGGAGGCGATCAGCCTTGCGGCGCAGATGGCGAAATTCGAAATGGCGCGGCATGGGCACGCATAAGGCGAAAAAGAAATTCGGCCAGAACTTTCTGGTCGATGAACAGGTCATTGCGGACATCGTCGCGGCGATCCGCCCCGAGCCGGCAGACAACATGGTCGAGATCGGCCCCGGTCTGGGCGCGCTGACCCGGCCGTTGCTGAAGAGGCTGAATCATCTGCACGTGGTGGAGATAGACCGCGACATCATCGCGCGGCTGGAAGCCGACTACCCGCAGGACCATCCCGGAGCGAAGGTTACCATCCATGCCGGAGACGCGCTGGCGTTCGATTTTGCGACCCTGCCTGTGCCGCTACGCATCGTCGGCAACCTGCCGTACAACATCTCATCGCCGCTGTTGTTTCATTTCGCCTCCTATGCGGAGCGTGTCCGGGACATGCATTTCATGCTGCAGGATGAGGTCGTAGAGCGCATGGTCGCCGAGCCGTCCACGCCGGCCTACGGGCGGCTGTCGGTGATGCTGCAATATCGCTTTTTCATGGAAAAATTGCTGGACGTGCCGCCGGAATCATTCCGTCCCGCGCCCAAGGTGAATTCCGCGATCGTGCGGATGATTCCGTTGCCGGTCGGCGAAATCGCGGTGCGCAACGAGAAGCTGTTTGCCGCGATCGTCAGGACGGCGTTCGGGCAACGTCGCAAGACATTGCGCAACACGTTGCGCGATTATCTGGATGAGGCGGGTTTCGAGAAGCTGGGGATCAATCCGCAATGGCGCGCAGAGAATCTGGCTGTGGCGGACTATGTCCGGATGGCAAATTCACTGGGTGAAGGCCATCCTCTCGGGATGTCATCGCCGGGCTGAGATGACGCCGCCTTGTCAGGCCTTCATCTGGATCAGTTCGATCCGGTACCCGTCCGGGTCCTCAGCAAACGCGATCACCGTCGAGCCGTGTTTCATCGGCCCAGCCTCGCGCACTACCCTGCCGCCGCGCTGCTTGATGATTTCACAGGTGGCATAGGCATCCTCTACGGCAATCGCGATATGGCCAAAGGCATTGCCAGGCTCATATTTCTCCACGCCCCAGTTGTGGGTGAGCTCGATCACCGCCCCGCTGGCTTCGTCGGTGTAGCCGACAAAAGCCAGCGTGAATTTTCCGTCCGGGTAGTCGTGGCGGCGCAGTAATTTCATGCCGAGCACACCGGTATAGAAGGCGAGCGATTTGTCCAGGTCGGTGACGCGGAACATGGTGTGCAGGATGCGCATGGGTGTTTCTCCTTTGCAAAATGGGGTTCGGTAGACTCTGCCATATGGGGTAAAATGCAGGCGCGTTGCGCATTTTACTCTTCTCTACACCATGACCGAACCGCTCCCGCTCGTTATGACCTTTTCCGCCACCGATCCCAGCGGCGGCGCGGGTATGCAGGCGGACCTGCTGACCATCGCTAGCATGGGCTGCCATCCGCTGTCGGTGGTGACGGCGGTCACCGTGCAGGATACCAGTGGCGTCGATGACATATTGCCGATCGACCCGGAGTGGGTGGTCGACCAGGCGCGCGCGATGCTGGAGGACGTGCCGGTGGCCGCGTTCAAGATCGGGCTGCTGGGCAGCGTGGAAAACATCGCGGCGATCGCCGAGATTCTGGCGGACTACCCCGACATCCCGCTGATCCTGGACCCGGTGCTGGCATCGGGGCGCGGCGACGAGCTGGCGAATGAGGATATGCTGGACGCGATGCGCGAACTACTGATCCCACAGACTACCATTATCACGCCGAACAGCATGGAAGCGCGCAGGCTCGCGTTGAACGAGGACGATGAAGAGGATGATCCCTTGCTGGACGAATGCGCCAAACGCCTGCTCGACATGGGTTGCGAGTATGTGCTGATTACCGGCACCCATGAGCAGACACCTAAGGTCATCAATACGCTGTACAGCGGGCGCGGCATAGTCAGCAGCGACAGCTGGGCGCGCCTGCCGGGGATATACCATGGTTCGGGCTGTACGCTGGCCTCGGCGATCGCGGCACTGATTGCGCAAGACGTGTCGGTGCCCGAGGCGGTCAAAGAGGCGCAGGAATATACGTGGCAGACCCTGAATGCGGGCTTTCGTCCGGGTATGGGGCAGCATATTCCGGACCGGCTGTTCTGGGCGCGCGGTGAAGAGGATGAAGAATACCGTTCAGACAGGCCGAATTAGCGGCCTGTACGCGATCACGCCGGACGAGGCACAGACAGGCAGCCTGCTATCCATGGCCCGTCTGGCGCTGCTGGGCGGCGCCCGTGTCCTGCAGTATCGCAACAAGGCCGCCGGTCCGGCATTGCGTCTGGAACAGGCCAGGGCGCTACGCGAGCTGACGCGGGAATTCTCGGTGGCGCTGCTCATCAACGACGATGCCGGGCTGGCGCAGCAGGTGAATGCGGACGGCGTGCATCTGGGCAGCGAGGATGGTAGTGTTGCCGGCGCGCGCACGCTGTTGGGCGATGGAAAGCTGATCGGCGTATCTTGCTATAATCGCCTTTCGCTGGCTCATGAGGCAGTTCGCCAGGGTGCGGATTACGTCGCTTTCGGCAGCTTCTTCAGTTCGACGGTGAAACCCGATGCGGTTCCCGCCTCTCTTGACCTGTTGAGGCAGGCGCGTCGTGAGCTGAGCATCCCTCTGGTGGCTATAGGCGGTATTACGGCTGTTAATGCACCCCAGCTGCTGTTCGCAGGTGCGGACGCGCTGGCTGTTATTTCGGCAGTCTTCGCAGCGGCGGATGTGCGGGATGCGGCACGACAGTTCTCGGTTTTGGATTATCCTGAAATTAATAAACGGCCTGAAATTAATCAATAGAAAGACGCAACATGACTTCGCACAACCAGCAGCTATTTGACGAATCCCAGAAGCTCATTCCCGGCGGTGTGAACTCGCCGGTGCGCGCGTTCAAATCGGTCGGCGGCACGCCGCTGTTCTTCAAGCGCGGCCAGGGCGCCTATGTGTGGGATGCGGACGATAAGCGCTACATCGACTACGTGAATTCCTGGGGGCCGATGATCGTCGGCCACTGCCACCCCGAGGTGGTCAAGGCGGTGCAGGCCGCTGCCGCAGAAGGACTGGGCTTCGGCGCGCCGACGGCCGCCGAACTGGAGATTGCGGAAGAGCTGTGCAAGATATTGCCCAGCCTGGAGATGGTGCGTCTGGTCAGCTCCGGCACCGAAGCGACGATGACCGCGATCCGCCTGGCGCGCGGCTACACCGGACGCTCGCGCATCATCAAATTCGAGGGTTGTTATCACGGCCATTCCGACGGCTTGCTGGTCAAGGCCGGTTCTGGCGCGCTGACTTTCGGCCAGCCGAGCTCTTCAGGTGTACCGGCCGAGATCGCCGAGCTGACCACGGTGCTGGACTACAACGACGTGGCCGGGCTGGAGAAGACCTTTGCCGAGATTGGCAACGAGATCGCCTGCGTTATCGTCGAACCGGTCGCGGGCAACATGAACCTGATCCTGCCCAAGCGCGAGTTCCTCGATGCGATGCGCAACCTGTGCACCAAGCACGGCGCGGTGCTGATCCTCGACGAGGTGATGTCCGGCTTTCGCGTCGGCCTGCAGGGCGCGCACGGCTATTTCGGCATTAAGCCCGACCTGATCACGCTGGGCAAGGTGATGGGCGGCGGTCTGCCTGCCGCCGCGTTCGGCGGCCGCCGCGACATCATGCAATGCCTGGCTCCGCTGGGTGCGGTGTACCAGGCCGGCACTTTGTCGGGCAACCCGGTCGCGGTTGCGGCCGGTCTGACCACGCTGAAGCTGGTGCAGGCTCCGGGCTTCTACGAGCGTCTGACCAAGATCGCCAAGGACATGACAGAGGGCATCGCCGCGAGTGCGAAGAAGCACGGCATTGCTTTCAGCGCGCAGTCGATCGGCAGCATGTTCGGTCTGTATTTCAGCGCAAAGTCGCCGACCAGCTATGCCGAGGTTATGGCCAGCGACAAGGCAGCGTTCAACCGCTTTTTCCACGCGATGCTGGAAGAAGGCGTGTACCTCGCGCCGTCCGCGTTCGAGGCGGGTTTCGTGTCCGCTGCGCACAGCGATGCGGACATCGCGGCGACGATAGCCGCCGCCGACAGAGTTTTCGCGGCCTGGAAATAATGGGATTATTTTCCCGGGCGGCGTTCTACACCACCGTAAACCATATAAAAGACCTGCCGCTGCATGGCGGCAGGGAGGTGGCCTTCGTCGGGCGTTCCAACGCCGGCAAGTCGAGCGCGATCAACACGCTGGCCAATCACGTGCGGCTGGCTTTTACCAGCAAGACGCCGGGAAGAACGCAGCACCTGAATTACTTTTCGCTGGGTGACAACAAATATCTGGTGGATCTTCCGGGTTACGGTTATGCGAAGGTGCCGCCAGACGTCCAGAAACACTGGGAAAAACTGCTGGGCGATTACCTGCAGACCCGCGAGGAGTTGTGCGGTCTGGTGGTCATCATGGATTCCCGCCACCCGTTGACCGAGCTGGATGAAGGCATGCTGGACTGGTTCGCACCGACCGGAAAACCCGTGCATATCCTGCTGACCAAGTCGGACAAGCTCAGCCGGCAGCAGGCAACGTTGACGCTGAATCGCGTAAAATCCCATCTTGCCGAATACTTCCCGCAGTGCTCCGTGCAATTGTTCTCCAGTCTGAAGAAATCGGGCATAGAGGAAGCTGAGGCGGTGATTGCGGGATGGTTCAAGACTGCTTGAGCAAAAAAATGCCCCCGACCAAGGGGAGAGAGGTCGGGGGCAAAGTCTTAACGAAGTTAAGACACACGCTCAGGGAGGAGAAACGTGGAATGATTCATCATCATTCGCACGAGTAGATAAGCAATATCTAAATTAGTTCCATGGAATAGGAAATTTTAGGAAAAAATTATGCAAATTCTAGGGAAATTCCCCAATACAAGGATGCGCCGCATGCGGCACGACCAGTTTTCAAGGGACTTGATTAAGGAGTGCGCGCTCACTTCGAAGGATTTCATCTACCCGGTTTTTGTGTTGGAGGGCAGCAACGGGGTCGAAGAGGTCAAGTCGATGCCCGGTGTGCAGCGCAAAACCCTGGATTTGCTGCTGAAAGACGCCGAACAGTGCGTAAAGCTCGGCATCCCTGTGATGGCGATCTTCCCCGTTGTCGGTGCGCAGCTAAAAAGTCTGGATGCGAGTGAAGCCTACAACCCGGACGGATTGGTGCCCCGGGTGGTTGCCGCACTGAAAAAAAATTTCCCCGAGCTGGGTGTGATGACCGACATCGCACTTGATCCCTATACTAGCCACGGTCAGGACGGCCTGATCGACGAGAACGGCTATGTGCTCAACGACGAGACCATCGCGGTGTTGACGCGTCAGGCGCAGACACATGCCGCTGCAGGAGCGGATATCGTGGCGCCGTCAGACATGATGGACGGCCGCATCGGTGCGGTACGGGCGGCGTTGGATGCTAATGGACACATACATACCCGCATCATGGCGTACTCGGCAAAATATGCGTCCAGCTTCTACGGCCCGTTCCGCGACGCGGTTGGTTCCAGCGGCAATCTCGGTGCGGGCAACAAGTATACCTACCAGATGGATCCAGCGAACTCTGATGAGGCGCTGTGGGAAGTCGGCCTCGACCTGCAGGAGGGGGCGGATATGGTGATGGTGAAGCCGGGGATGCCGTATCTGGACATTGTGCGGCGCGTTAAGGATGAGTTCAGGGCGCCAACGTTCGTCTATCAGGTAAGCGGAGAATACGCGATGCTGAAGGCCGCGGCGCAGAACGGCTGGCTGAATGAGCGTGCCTGCGTGCTGGAGTCGTTGCTGGCTTTCAAGCGTGCAGGAGCGGACGGGATTCTGACTTATTTCGCGCTGGATGCGGCGGGCTGGCTGAAGGAATAATTCCCCGGCGAGGACCTTCTCACTTCACACCAGCATCGCCTCAACCGCGTCGATGTCGGCATGGGTCTCGGGATGGCGACCGCCACTGTGGCGGGCATTCTCCGGCAATACGATGATATGGGTCAGCACATTGGATCCGCTGGTCAGTGTGTAGCTGGGTACGGTTTCCTCGTGTCCCCTTACACGCGTTCTCCATTCGCCATCCTCGAATTCGAGTTTGTTTTTGAGCAGGAACAGCAGTACGGCTTTCGCGTCATCACTGAACAGTATCAGGTTGATGTCAGACTGCGCACCAGCGGTGCCACTTAAAACCGAGCCGGTAAGGTAGGGGCGGAAATCCGCCAACAGGCGCATCGTGCCGAGCGCTTCCTTCCTCAATTGGCGCAGGATGTCTGGGTGGGAGTCGCGCTGGTAGAGCGCGCGATAGCTGTGCAGCGCTTCATCAACTTCCTGATTGCTGGGCAGGTGTTGCGTGTCAGCTGCGCCGAGTTGCCTGGCTGCCTTGCGCTTTGCAAAGGCATGGTCGGTGATGCCATCCTCGGCCATAAGCTTGGCACTCAGGTGCGCAAGCTGTTCGCGCATCAAATCGCGTTTAGTGTGTGTCTCGCGCGACATTGGAGTCAGAGTAGTTGGTCTTTGATCGCATCAATCGGTTGCTTGGCAGTCTCGCTCGGTGCCGGGGTGGCCTGGGTACTGGGCGCATTTTCCGAATAATAGTATTCGACACGGTCGGAACTCTCATCAAGATTACCTTCATCATTGATGCGAACCGCGACCATATTCTCAGGCATGGTGTAAACAGCCTGTGGAACGCCTTTGAGCGTGCGTTCCATATAGCTCATCCAGATAGGTAGTGCTGCACCACCGCCTGTTTCCTTGTCGCCCAGACTGCGCGGCTGATCGTAGCCCATCCATGAGATGCCGACCACGGTCGGGTGAAAACCGCAGAACCAGGCATCCATTGAATCGTTGGTTGTGCCGGTTTTGCCGGCCAGGTCGTAACGTCCCAGTTGCATCGCACGATAGGCGGTGCCATGTCTGACAACATCCTGCAGCATGCTGACCATGGTGTAGGCATTGCGCACGTCGATGACCTGCTCCGCGCCATTGCCCGCAACCACCGGGCTGGACCTGCTCAGAACATTACCATTCGCGTCCTCGATGCGGTCGATGAAATAGGGGGGGACGTAAAAACCGCCGTTTGCGAACACCGAGTAGCCGGTTAACATCTGCATGGGGGTCACGGATCCTGCTCCCAGGGCCATGGTCAGGTAAGCCGGATACTTGGTCGAGTCGAATCCGAATTTGGTGATGTAATCGCGCGCATATTGTGGGGTAATGGATTGGAGGATACGTATCGACACCAGATTCTTGGATTTGAGCAGGGCCTGGCGCATCCGCATGGGGCCATCAAAAGTTCCATCGTAGTTTTTGGGTTGCCAAGGCACATTGCCCGTTTCCTCTGCATTGAACAGAAGCGGGGCATCGTTGATAACGGTGCTGGGTGTGAATCCCTTCTCCAGGGCGGCCGAGTAGACAAAGGGCTTGAAGCTGGAGCCGGGTTGCCGCCATGCCTGAGTGATATGATTGAACTGGTTTCGGGTGAAGTCGAATCCGCCAACCAGGGAGTAGATGGCGCCATCCACCGGGTTGCCGGACACAAAGGCGGCTTCCACCTCGGGCAACTGGCTAACCTGCCAGATGCCTGAGGAATCCTTCATCAGGCGAATCAACGATCCTGGATTGATGCGCTGATTCAACGCCACCTTGTTACCAAGAGCCTGCTGTACGAAAAGAAGCGCGTCACCGTTTACTTCGACGATCTCGCCGCCTTTCAGGTAGGCGCGTATCGACTTGGGGGAGGCCTCCAGCACCAATGCGGGGATCAGGCTGTCGCTGTCGGCTACATCCTGCATGGCTTCGTCAAGCTGTTCGGCGCTGTACGTCAAGCTGGTAGTGCCTTCGGGGATGCTGATGAATCCTTCCGGACCACGATACCCATGGCGACGATCGTATTCCAGAATTCCGGCGCGCACAGCGTTGTAAGCCGAGATTTGATCGAGGTCGCGAATCGTGGTGTAAACCTTGAATCCCTGCGTATAGATGTTCTCCTGGAATTTCTCAAAGAGAACCTGGCGTACCATTTCAGCCAGAAAGTCCGCCTTTACAGCCCCGAAAGTTTGGCCGTTCCTGCTGATATTGATGTGCTGCTGAAGTGCAAGCTGGAGTTGCTCGTCGTTGACGAAGTTGAGCTCGTGCATGCGGCGTAAAACATATTGTTGGCGCAGCTTCGCGCGTGGCAGGTTAGCGATGGGGTTGTAGAGGGAGGGTGCCTTGGGTAAGCCGGCGAGCATGGCCGCCTCGGCCAGCGTAATCTGGCTTAGCGGTTTGCCGAAATAGGTTTGCGCAGCCGCTGCAAATCCGAAGGCGCGTTGACCAAGGTAAATCTGGTTGATGTAGAGCTCGAGTATCTGATCCTTGCTCAAGTGATGCTCGATCTTGAAAGTGAGCAGTACTTCATTGAATTTGCGGCTTAAAGTTTTTTCTCTTGTGAGAAAGAAGTTTCGTGCCAATTGCATGGTAATCGTGCTCGCGCCCTGTTTGGCGCCACCCGAACTGATGTTGGACAGGGCTGCGCGGACGACACCCAGATAATCAACGCCACCGTGCTCATAGAAGCGGTCATCTTCCGCTGCCAGAATGGCGTGTTTCATGACCTCAGGAACTTCGGCGATAGTGACCAGCGCACGGCGCTCCTCGCCAAATTCGCTCAATAAAGTGCCATCAGCGCTGTAAACGCGCAATGGTATCTTGGGGCGGTAATCAGTCAGGACTTCCAGGGAGGGAAGCGTCGGGTAGGTTAAGATAACAGCCAAGCCGAGTAGAATGACGGGGAGCAGCAGAAAGGCGGCGGTAATCAGGGTGGCGAGAAGCCAGCGTCGTGAAAGCATGAAAAAATGTGTCGAAAAGGACGTACGGAATTGCAATGCCAGCATTATATCGGCTATGAGCCACGAGGGCTTGGCTGATATGAATTGTCTGAAAAATAGCTTTACACAATTTGGTGTTATTGCTAGGATTTAAACCACTTTATATGGATAAAGCGCTAACCAGCATATGGCTAAGGTAAATTTTGACATCCCGCTGGACTTTCTCTGGGCAAGAACGCCGCCTCTGATCGGGGTGGATGTCAGCACATCATCGGTAAAAATAGTTGAGTTGAGCGCCCTGCCAAAGCGAGCAGGGTATATGCTGGAGCGGTACGCGATCGAATTGTTACCCAAAGATGCGATCACCGACGGCAATATCAATAATCTTGAGGCGGTTTCCGAGACCATTCAGCGCGCCTGGAAGCGTATGGGGACGCGCATTAGAAATGTGGGGATGGCGTTGCCGGCAGCGGCGGTGATCTCGAAAAAAATTCTTCTTCCGGCGGGCATGGGGGAAGAGGACCTGGAGATGCAGGTTGAGTCGGAGGCGAATCAATATATTCCTTTCGCGCTGGAAGAGGTAAATCTGGACTTTCAGGTTATCGGGCCAGCCCCCGATAACGAAGAGGAAATCGAAGTGATGCTCGCGGCTTCACGCAAGGCTAATGTGGAGGATCGCGTGGCTGCGGCTGAGTTGGCGGGGTTGAAGACCGTTCTCATGGACGTGGAGCCCTATGCTGCTGAAATGGCCTTTGAGCAGATCGGGGCGCAGTTGCCCGATGGCGCGGTGGATAAGTGCGTGGCGATGATTGATATTGGTGCCATGGTCATGAACGTCAATGTGTTGCGCAACGGGCAGTCGATATATACCAGGGATCAACAGATGGGTGGGGAGCAGTTGACCCAGCAAATACAGAGTGCTTTCGGCCTGACTGCAGAAGAGGCAGAGGCGGCCAAACGCAGCGGCGGTCTGCCGGACAACTATGAAAACGATGTGTTGGCGCCTTTCATCGAGAGCGTGGTCGCTGAAATTGCGCGTGCCATACAATTCTTTTTTACCTCTACGCAGTATCATGAGGTTGATTACATCGTGCTCGCCGGGGGGTGTGCGGCATTGCCGGGGCTGGACGATGCGGTGGCCACCAAGACGCAGGTGAGCACTATGGTGGCAAATCCGTTTGCGTTGATGAAGCTGGCGGGGCGCATCAAGCCGCGACAGCTGCAGATTGACGCCCCTTCTTTGATTATTGCCTGCGGTTTGGCTATGCGCAGGTTTGACCCATCATGATACGCATAAACCTGCTGCCTCATCGCGAAGAAAAGCGCAAGGCTCGTCATATTCAATTTGTGGCGTTGAGCGTGATTTCGCTGGTCTCGGCGGTCCTTGTTGTCGGCAGTGTATTGCTGGCGATCGATTCGCAAATCGAATATCAGCAGCGCAGGAATCAATATCTGAAAGATGAGACTGCGATCCTGGACAAGCAAATCGCGGAAATAAACAAACTGCGCGCTGAGACGCAGGCGCTGCTGGCGCGCAAAAAAGTCGTGGAAGGGCTGCAAAGTACACGCTCCGATGTGGTCCATTTGCTTGACCAGATGCTGAGAATTTTGCCTGAAGGGGTGCACTTGAAGTCGCTCAAGCAGACTGGCAATAAAATAAGTTTGGGGGGATATGCGCAGTCGAATGCACGCATTTCAACGCTGATGCGCGCGATTGAGGATTCACCCTGGCTGGAGGCGCCAACCTTGGTGGAAATTCATGCTGTAACGCTGGACAAGCGCCGTTTGAGCGAGTTCACGATGGGGTTTGTAATTACCAATACCCAGGACAACGTAAAAGCCCTTTCATCCCAGCTTACGGATAAAGCGGCAGGCGAGAAGAGGTAGGCGGATCATGAACTTGGCCGAACTCAAAAATCTAAACCCCCAAAAACCGGGTATGTGGCCGTGGTCAGTGAAGATTGCGGCTTTTATTGCCATGTTTGTGGCTGTCGTGGTGGCAGGTGCCTTCCTGCTCTGGCAGGAGCAGTGGAGTAACCTCGGCAGAATCCGTGAGGAGGAGCAGCAGCTCAAGGAGGCGTTCCTGGTTAAGAAACGGCAAGCGATCAATCTCGATTTGATCAAGAAACAGCTCAATGAGACCCAGCAATCACTGGGAGCCTTGCTGAAGCAATTGCCGAGCAAGTCGGAAATGGACGCGCTTTTGACCGATATAAATCAGGCCGGTCTGGGGCGTGGATTGCAGTTCGAATTGTTCAAGCCGGGGGTGGAGGTGATTAACGGTTCATTTGCCGAACAGCCCATCAGTCTGAAGGTGACAGGTTCGTACGACGATATCGGCAAATTTTCGAGCGACATTGCGATGCTGCCTCGCATCGTTACACTGAATGATATTGCAGTGGCGCCCGCCACAAAGGGTGGCTTGGGCATGGACGCAACGGCGAAGACCTATCGTTACCTGAGTGAGGAAGAGATTGCGGAACGCGAGGCAGAGGCCGCCAAGTCCAAGGCGAAGCCCGCTGCCGGGAAGAAGTGATAAATGATGCGACCTTACTTCATAATTGCATTGCTGCTGCTGACCGGATGCGCCGGTGGCGAGTTTGAGGATTTACGCGAATTTGTGAAGAATTCAGGGGCGGATATGCGCGGTAAAATCGAGCCCCCACCGGAAGTGAAGCCTTATGAATATTTTCAGTATGTAAACGACGAAAACCTGCCGAGTCCGTTTGAGGCGCGCAAAGAGGAACTACGTGCCGGCGGGGGGGATAATCAACCGGATATGGACAGGCCAAAAGAGGCCTTGGAGGAATATCCGCTCGAGAACCTCAGCATGGTCGGGTACCTGTACCGCAACAAGGTCGGTTATGCCGTGATTCGAGCGCCTGATGGAAAGCTGCATCGTGTTCAGCCCGGCAATTACATGGGATTGAATTTCGGACTGATCAAACAAGTGAGCGATGCCGAGGTGGTAATCAGGGAAGTAGTTCAGGATAGCGCGGGACTATGGACTGAGCGCATGAGCAGTATCCATTTACAGGAATGAATCGGGGTAAGCGATGAGAAAAGTTGAAGACACCATAACCAGCACGTCAGCCAGATTGCTGTGTTTGTTTGCCGCCCTGGCATTCTGTATGCCTGCGAAGGCAGAAGGGCAAAACGGGATCGTGGGTCTGAACGCAAGCAACATGGGGGGAGGGAAGACGGTCCTCAAGATTGAGTTGGCGGACACCTTGTCTGGTGCGCCTGTTGGATTCACCATCAGTGCGCCACCACGTATCGTACTGGATTTCCCTAATACGGCGAACAGGCTGGGCAAGGCGGACCAGAATTTTTCCGAGGGAGACCTGCGCAGCGCAAATATTGTTCAAGCCGGCAACCGTACCCGTCTGGTCATTAACCTCAATCAAATGCTGTCGTACGAAACCAAACTGGATGGCAACACCGTAACCGTCACCCTGTACGAAAAACCCCGTGGTGGGGATATCAAGGCAACAACGCGTTTTGCTGAAGAAGGGGTGATCGGGCTGCAGCATGAGATCCTGGGCATCGATTTCCGCCGGAGCAAGGATGGCGATGGGCGCATCCAGATCGACTTCTCGGATGCCGGGGTCGGGATCGACATGCGGCAGCAGGGCGAAAAATTGGTTGTTGATTTCCTGAAGACACGTTTGCCGAAGAACCTGCAGCGCAAGCTGGATGTGGGTGATTTCGCAACGCCTGTGCAGGGTGTGGATACCTTTACCCAGGGCGAGAATGTACGCATGCTGATCGAGCCTAGCGGACTGTGGGAGCATGCCGCCTACCAAACCGACAACAAATTCATCATTGAGGTCAAGAGGATAGTTGAAGACCCGAACAAGATGGTCAAGGGAAGCAAGGTCGGCTACAACGGCGAAAAACTGACGTTAAACTTCCAGAAAATTGACGTGCGCGAAGCACTCAACGTGATTGCCGATTTTACCGAATTGAACGTGGTCATCAGCGATACTGTGAAAGGCAACCTCACCCTGCGCCTCAAGGATGTTCCATGGGATCAGGCGCTCGATATCATCCTGCAAAGCCGTGGCCTGGACATGCGCAAAAACGGCAATGTGATTCAGGTGGCGCCGCGCGACGAGATCGCGGCCAAGGAAAAAATCGAAATGACGTCTCGCCAGGAAATACTGGAGCTGGAAGCGTTACACACGGAAAGTTTCCAACTGAGCTATCAGAAGGGCGATGCGATCGTGGCGCTGCTATCCGGGGACCAACGCATCCTGTCCAAACGCGGCACTGCGGTGGTGGATGCGCGCACCAACACAGTATTCGTCCAGGATACCCCGCAGCATCTTGAAGAGGTGCGCAAGCTGATCAAGCAGATTGATGTGCCGGTCCGTCAGGTGATGATAGAGGCGCGCGTGGTTGAGGCGTCCGACAAGTTTGGCAAGAACCTAGGTGTCCGCTTGGGCTACAACTCAACAGATGCCTTCAAGATAGGGACGACAGGTATTGCGGGCAACATTGGATCGAATACCATAACCAGTGGTCCGTTGGGGACTTCGACGGACCCTGTAACGGGCACTGTAACAGCGACTCCGCTAACGATGCCAGCCGCCACACCCAACGTCAACCTGCCGTCAGCGGGTACGGCGGGGGCGTTCTCCATGCTGCTGTTCAACAATACGCTGAGCAAGGTGTTGTCGGTCGAATTGACCGCGCTTGAAACTGACAGCAAGGGGAAGGTCATCTCCAGTCCGCGCGTCGTGACGGCAGATCAGACCGAAGCCTTGATCGAAACGGGTACCGAAATTCCCTATCAGCAGGCCACCAGCAGTGGGGCGACAAGCGTATCCTTCAAGAAGGCTACCTTGAGCCTGGGCGTCAAGCCGCAGATCACCCCGGATGACCATGTGATCATGGACATCAAGGTCAACAAGGACTCGGTCGGGCAATTGTATGCGGGTGTTCCCAGCATCGATACCAACAAGGTCAATACGCAAGTGCTGGTGGAGAACGGCGGTACGGTAATGATAGGCGGCGTATATAGTCAGGTCACGAACAAGGGCGTCGACAAGGTTCCGTTTCTGGGCGACATCCCGCTGCTGGGGTACTTCTTCAGGAGCAAGTCGAATATTGACAACAAGAGCGAATTGCTGGTTTTTATCACGCCTAGGATCATGCAGGATGCAATGAATTTGCGTTAAAGAAGGGCAGAACGCACAATGCGTTCATCACGTGCGTATACACGGAGCAGCAGACATTCACGTATTCGTGAGCGGGAGATTCAAATGCAGGACAAAAAATTCGAGAAGCACAAAAAATATTCGGCAATTCTATTGCTGACGGGGGCGGTCGTACTTCTATCAGGTTGCGGCGACACATTCCAGGATACAGCTGCGGCAATTCCGGTCACTCCGTCAGGCGTGGCCACGATACAGATGTCAGCGACGCCAACGACGGTGAAATCCGACAACTCGAACACCACCACGATCATGATCGCAACGGTCAGTTCGGGCAATGCTGCCGTACCGAATGTGCAGATAACCCTGAGCGCGGACTCGGGTTTGCTCGACACACAGACGGTCACCACGGATGCGCAAGGTATCGCGACGGCGACATTCAAGTCAGGTGCGGTCGACAAGTTCAACCGCACTGCGACCATCACGGCATCGGCCGGCACCATCTCTAGCTTGCTTCCGGTGCAGGTGGTCGGCTCCACGCTTTCCATATCTTCATCCGCCACCTCGCTGGTAGCAGGCGGCGCGTCGGCGCCGGTCACGATCACCGTGCAGGACGCTGGGGGGGGGGCAATCTCGGGCGCCCCCGTGGCGCTGTCACAAACAGGTGGCGGATCCGTGACCCTCAATCCGGCAAGCGGCACCACAGATGCCAACGGCAAACTCGTAGTCTCGGTGACCGGCGCGACAGCGGGCGCGGTGACATTGGCTGCTACGGCGGCGGGTGTCACGGCATCGACCAATTTGACGGTAACTGCGAGTTTGGCAGGTACGTTCGGGATCAACTTGCTGTCGCTCAATGGCGGGGCTGGTATTGTCCCGGTAACTCCCAAAACTATCGCGATGAAAATCGGCGATACGTTAGCCGTGCAGGTTAATGCGCCCGCGCCGACAGCCAACGTGATATTTGCCACAACGATAGGCACATGGGTGGGTTCTTGCGCGGAAGGGAGTGGTAAGACTTTCTGTACAGTGGCACCTGTCGCCGGGGTCGCGAGTGCGACGCTGCAAACGTCGGTGGCCGGGGTAGCTAATATTTCGGTGACCGATGCCGCCGACCAGGGACTGGTCGACACGATGACCGCCGGGATCACCGCAGCGACGCCGAGCTATATTACGCTGCAGGCTGCTCCCACGGTGGTGCCCAAGAGTGTGGGAACTACCGTAGGTTACTCCCAGCTGATCGCGAGGGTGTATGACGCGACGGGAGCGCCCGTGGGTGGCGTGCCAGTCGCGTTCTCAATAGTCCCAGGCACAGGGACCAACTCGGGGGAGACGATTTCGCCGGTGGTGGTGTTCACCGCCACGACGACGTCGGGTGGCGTCGATCTGGGCGCCGCGCCGGCGACCTTTACGGCCGGCTCCCTGCCCTCGGGCGCACAAGGGGTGCATATTCGCGCCTCCGTGGCCGGCACAACGATAGAGACAAAGCCGATCGGGCTGCCGAATGCCACGAAGTCGAGCCTTGATATGGCGATAACGATAGGGGGGCAGGCGGGTTCGATCGCCTTCGGTCAGGCGGCTCAAATTATAGATGCGGGCGCAGGGACTACCTTCTACACTTTCCCCATGTCGGTGCTGGTGGCAGATTCCAATGGTAGTCCTGCTCCGCAAGGTACGGTGGTAAATATCAGCGTGTGGCCGATCGCGTGGTCGACCGGGAGTAGCGGGGTGGGATGTTTGCCCGACTCCGATGGTTATATTTGGGATGGCGCTGCCTGGGTCGACGGCGAAGGGGGGACATTCCTCAATGAGGATACCAACCAGAACCTGATTCTGGATCCGGGCGAGGACGGCAAGAGGCTGTTTTACGATACTGGAACGGCCACGTCCAGATCGTCACTCATGCGCCCTGGTGGCTATACGTTGGCCTTGGCGGGGACGAAAGATAACGCGCTCACCCCGGCGAACTCATGGGGTGGGACCGTGAAATCCACTAACCCCATCGATCCGGCGGGTACGGCAAGTACCGACGCAAACGGCTTGGCCACCTTCAATCTGACCTATACCAAGTCCGGCTCCTTCTGGGTGGTGACTAGGATAAAGGCTCAGACGATGGTGCAGGGCACGCCGGCCGTGGGTCAAGTGGATTTCACATTGGCAGCGTCCAAAGCCGATGCAGATCCAAAGTGCTACCTGCCGCCGTCACCATTCAAGTACTGACCGGACTGGTAACGCAGCATAAAGCCCGGCTCAGTCTGGGCTTTTGTTTTCGATTACAATGCTCAGCATGCAGAGCAATAACGACAGCGCCCTTCCCGTTTCGCAAAATAACCGCAAGTTCCAGTCCGGCAACCTGATCCTGGTGGGTATGCCAGGCTCCGGCAAGACCACGATGGGGCGGGCGCTTGCCCGTCATCTGAACAAGATATTTGTAGACAGCGACGAAGAGATCACCCGGCGCACTGGTGTGACCATCCCGCATATTTTCGATGTTGAGGGTGAGGAGGGGTTTCGCCAGCGCGAATCAGATGTGATCCGCGACCTCGCCGGACGCGATGAACAGGTGCTCGCGACAGGCGGAGGCGCGGTATTGGCAGACCTGAACCGGGAGCTGCTGAAACGGAACGGCATCGTCATCTATCTGAAGGCGAGTGTGCACGATTTGTGGCAGCGCACTCGCCATGATGGCAATCGCCCGCTGCTGCAGACAGCCGACCCCTATGCCAGATTGAAGGAACTATTGCAGCTCCGCGACCCGCTGTATCAGGAAGCCGCTGACATTGTGATGATCACTGGTAAGCAAAGTGCGCATGCGCTGATGATGCAGCTGGTGGGTGAGATTGGGAAACTCAGGAATAATTACGGGTAGGCGGCTACGCAGACCACGGGAAATCATGCAGACACTAACAGTTGGATTGGCAGAACGCAGTTACCCGATACATATCGGTGCCGGTTTGCTCGATCATGCGGAATTATTGAAAGATCACCTGTCGCGCAAGCGGGTTGCCATCGTGACCAATACCACGGTTGCGCCGCTTTACCTGGACAGGTTGCAGCAAACATTGCAGACGCTGGGCGTCAGTAGCGTCCCAGTGATCCTGCCGGATGGCGAAGAATTCAAGACCGGCGAAACCATGAACCGGATCTATGATGCGCTCCTGGCTAACCGCTGCGAACGCAGCACACCGCTGATCGCGCTGGGGGGCGGCGTGATCGGCGACATGACTGGATTTGCCGCCGCCACCTATCTGCGAGGCGTCCCGTTCATACAGATCCCCACCACGCTGCTGTCGCAGGTGGATTCCTCGGTCGGCGGCAAGACCGGCATCAACCACCCGTTAGGCAAGAACATGATAGGCGCGTTCTACCAGCCGCAACTGGTGCTGGCGGATATCGATACGCTCAACACGCTGCCGGACAACGAGCTGTCGGCCGGAATGGCCGAGGTCATCAAGTATGGACTGATACGCGACCTGCCGTTCCTCGAATGGCTGGAACAGAACATGGTCAGATTGCTGGCGCGTGATGCGGACGCGCTGCAATACGCCATTGCCCGCAGCTGCAAGAACAAGGCTGAGGTGGTCGCGGCGGACGAGCGTGAGAGCGGCGAGCGCGCCCTGCTGAATCTGGGTCATACCTTCGGTCATGCGATCGAGTCCGGCTTGGGGTACGGGAACTGGCTGCATGGTGAGGGAGTCGCTGCAGGCACCGTCATGGCGGCCGATCTGTCGCAACGTCTGGGATGGATTTCCGAGCAGGAAGTCGCAAGGATCCGCAGGCTCTTTGAACAGGCGCGGTTGCCGGTGGTCGCGCCGAACCTTGGCGAGGATAAATATCTGGACCTGATGGGGCTGGACAAAAAAGTCGAGGGTGGCAAGATACGCTTCGTGCTGCTGAAGAAGATCGGCCATGCCGTGGTATACGGCGACGTGCCTTCGGACACCCTGCGGCAAACCCTGCGGGCCTGCGTGCATGGCTGAATTGGCCAGCTATGCCGTCACCGAGCGCAACACTCGTGGCAGGGCGGTGAAGGAGGATGTGCCGCAGGGGCGCAGCGAATTCCAGCGCGACCGGGACCGCATCATCCATTCCGGCGCATTCCGCCGCCTCGAATACAAGACGCAGGTGTTCGTTAACCACGAGGGCGACCTGTTTCGCACCCGCCTCACTCACAGCATAGAAGTCGCGCAGATCGCCCGCTCGATTGCGCGCAGCCTGCGCCTGAACGAGGATCTCGCCGAAGCGATCTCGTTGGCGCACGACCTTGGTCATACACCGTTCGGTCACGCCGGCCAGGAGGCGCTGAACGAATGCATGAAGGACTACGGCGGTTTCGAGCACAATCTGCAATCGTTGCGCGTCGTGGATATGCTCGAAGAGCGCTATGCGACTTTCGATGGCCTGAACCTGTGCTTCGAGACGCGCGAGGGGATACTGAAGCACTGCTCGCGCGAGAATGCACTGCAACTGGGCAGGCTGGGTGAGAGATTCCTGAACAAGGGCCAGCCATCGCTTGAGGCGCAGGTCGCGAATCTGGCGGACGAGATTGCCTACAACAACCACGATGTAGATGACGGGCTGCGTTCGGGTCTGGTCACGCTGGAACAGTTCGAGGACGTGCCGCTGGTGGCCGCGCATCTGGCCGAAGTGCGCCGCGCCCATCCTGGACTGCCGGAGCGGCGCGTGGTGCACGAGACAATCCGGCGCATGATCAATACGCTGGTTACGGACCTGATCCGTCAAAGCAGGCAGAATATCGAGCAAAGCGGCGTGGTCACGCTGGACGATGTGCGCGCTGCGCCGGGGCTGATCGCCTATGGCGACGAGGTCAACGAACAGCAGCGGGCGCTGAAAGGCTTCCTGCGCGTCAACCTGTACCGGCACTACCGCGTATTGCGCATGAGCGTCAAGGCGCAGCGCATCATCGGCGACCTGTTCGATGTATTCATGAAAGATAGCCGTTTGCTCCCGCCTCAATTCCAGAGCCTTGCCGAGCAAGACCGGGCCAGGGCGGTGGCCGACTATATCGCCGGAATGACCGATCGCTATGCGATACGTGAGCACCGTCGCATCTTCGCAGTGGAAGAGGGCTAGTACAGCTCCGATCCGGTGCAGTTGGCCGAAATTCACGTCTAAAGCCGCACCGCTCGGTGCGGTTGCCCACCAGCCTCAGACAAGGTAAGATTCCCGCCCTTTCGCTTTTGAAATGACGTGGTGACGCGTGTCGCCATATTGGGCTTTATTGAATAAACCGAGGAACGCCGTGAGCAACAGTTCTTTACCGATGCAGCAGGGGTTGTACGATCCGCGCCAGGAGCGCGATGCGTGTGGAGTGGGCTTTGTCGCCCATATCAAAGGAAAGCAGAGCCATGACATGGTGCGTCAGGGCCTGCAGATACTCGAAAACCTGACTCACCGTGGCGCGGTCGGGGCCGACCCGCTGGCCGGTGACGGGGCCGGTATCCTGCTACAGATACCCGATGCATTTCTGCGCGCGCAATGTGCGGCACGGAGCATCACACTGCCCGAGGCGGGCAACTACGGCGTGGGCATGCTGTTCCTGCCGCGCGACGTCGCCGCACGTGCGAAGTGCGAACAGGTTATCTCCGAAAGAGTCGCCGCCGAAGGCCAGGCCGTGCTGGGCTGGCGCGATGTGCCGGTGGACAGCGCCGGTCTGGGCGAGAGCGTCAGGAAAGTCGAGCCGGTCGTACGCCAGGTGTTCATCGCGCGCGGCAAGAATTGCGCAGATACCGACGCGTTCGAGCGCAAGCTGTTCGTGATCCGCAAGACGATGGAGCACGCGATAAACGGGTTGCCGAATGCGCAGGGCAAGGGATTTTATTGCCCGTCGATGTCCAGCCGCACCATTGTCTACAAGGGCATGCTGCTGGCCGACCAGGTTGGTACCTACTATCTCGACCTGCAAGATCCGCGTGTGCTCAGCGCCTTCGCGCTGGTGCACCAGCGCTTCTCCACCAACACATTCCCGACCTGGGATCTGGCGCATCCGTTCCGGATGATAGCGCACAACGGCGAGATCAATACCGTGCGCGGCAACGTCAACTGGATGGCGGCACGCCATGCGGTGATGTCTTCCAGGCTGCTCGGCAAGGATCTTGACAAGCTGTGGCCGCTGATCGCAGAAGGCCAGTCCGATTCGGCCTGCTTCGACAACGCGCTGGAACTGCTGGTCGCCGGCGGCTATTCGCTGCCGCACGCGATGATGCTGCTGATCCCAGAAGCATGGGCAGGCAATCCGCTGATGGACGAGGAGCGCCGCGCCTTCTACGAATACCACGCCGCACTGATGGAGCCGTGGGACGGCCCGGCCGCCGTGGCGTTCACCGACGGCAAGATGATAGGCGCGACGCTGGACCGTAATGGCCTGCGCCCGGCGCGCTACCTGATCACCGACGACGATTTGGTGCTGATGGCGTCCGAGATGGGCGTGCTGGACATTCCGCAGCACAAGATCGTCAAGAAATGGCGTTTGCAGCCGGGCAAGATGTTCCTGATCGACATGCAGGCCGGCCGTATCGTGGACGATGCCGAGTTGAAGACGCAGCTTGCGACCGCCAAGCCCTACCGCAAGTGGGTCGACCAGTCGCGCTACTTCCTTGGCGACCTGCCTGCCGCCAAGGCAGAGAGCAAACTCAATGCTTCGCTGCTCGACACCCAGCAGGCCTTCGGCTATTCGCAGGAAGACATCAAGTTCATCCTGACGCCGATGGTGAACGCGGGCGAGGAACCTACCGGATCGATGGGCGTCGATGCGGCGCTGCCGGTACTGTCCAACAAGAACCGCTCGTTCTACGACTACTTCCAGCAACTGTTCGCGCAGGTCACCAACCCGCCGATCGACCCGATCCGCGAAGAGATCGTGATGTCGCTGACCTCGTTCATTGGGCCCAAGCCCAACCTGCTCGGAATCGACGAAACCGACCCGCCGTTGCGTCTTGAAGTGCACCAGCCGGTGCTTTCTAACGAAGACATCGCTAAGTTGCGCAACATCGGCAAGCTGACCAAGAACAAATACAAGTCGCAGGTGCTGGATACCACATATCCGGCGAAGCAAGGCGCGGCAGGGTGCGAGCAGGCCATCCAGGCATTGTGCGCGGCAGCCGACAAGGCGGTGGCGGATGGCTGCAACGTGCTGATCCTGTCCGATCGCGCGGTTTCCGATGCGCGCGTGGCGATCCCAGCGTTGCTGGCGACTGCGGCGGTGCACCATCACCTGGTGGTCGAGGGGCTGCGCACCAGCACCGGCTTGGTTGTTGAAACCGGCTCGGCGCGCGAGGTGCATCACTTCGCATTGTTGGCAGGCTATGGCGCCGAGGCGGTATGCCCATGGCTGGTGTACGAGACCATTGCGGCCATGAAGCTGCCGGCGAACGTGGACGCCAAGGAAGCCAAGAAGCGCTTCATCAAGGCAATCGACAAGGGCCTGATGAAGGTGATGTCCAAGATGGGCATCTCCACCTATCAGTCCTATTGCGGCGCGCAGATATTCGAGGCGATCGGGCTGAACGCCGAGTTCGTCAGCAAGTATTTCACCGGAACGGCGACCCAGATCGAGGGCATCGGCTTGGCCGAAGTGGCCGAAGAGGCGGTGCGCACCCACCGGAATGCGTTCGGCAGCGACCCGGTGCTGGCCAACGCGCTGGAAGCGGGCGGCGAATACGCGTATCGCGTGCGCGGCGAAGAGCATATGTGGACACCCGACTCCATCGCCAAACTGCAGAATGCGACGCGCACCAACAACGCCGCGACCTACAAGGAATACGCCAAACTCATCAATGAGCAGAGCACCAAACTGAAGACACTGCGCGGCCTGTTCGATGTGAAGCCGGCCGGCAAACCGGTCAGGCTGGATGAAGTCGAGCCCGCCAGGGAGATCGTCAAACGCTTCGCGACCGGTGCGATGTCGCTGGGTTCCATTTCGACCGAGGCGCACACCACGCTGGCGATCGCGATGAACCGCATCGGCGGCAAATCCAACACCGGCGAAGGCGGCGAAGATGCGGCCCGCTTCAAGTCGTTCAAGGGCGGCGAGATGCTCTCCGACATCATCGGCAAGAAGCGCATCGAAGCGGATCGCGTGATGCAGGAAGGGGATTCCCTGCGATCCAGCATCAAGCAGGTGGCATCGGGCCGTTTCGGCGTGACCGCCGAGTACCTCGCCAATGCAGACCAGATCCAGATCAAGATGGCGCAGGGCGCAAAGCCCGGCGAGGGCGGCCAGCTGCCGGGCGGCAAGGTTTCCGAGTACATCGCCAAGCTGCGCTTCTCGGTGCCGGGCGTCGGGCTGATTTCGCCGCCGCCGCACCATGACATCTACTCGATTGAGGATCTTGCTCAGCTGATCCATGACCTGAAGAACGCCAATCCGTCCGCGTCGATCTCGGTCAAGCTGGTGTCCGAGGTCGGCGTAGGCACCGTCGCCGCAGGCGTGTCCAAGGCCAAGGCCGACCATATCGTGGTGTCCGGCTTCGACGGCGGCACCGGCGCGTCGCCGATTTCCTCGATCAAGCACGCAGGCACGCCGTGGGAGCTGGGTCTGGCAGAGGCGCAGCAGACACTGGTATTGAACCAGTTGCGCGGTCGGGTCGGATTGCAGGTGGACGGCCAACTGAAGACCGGCCGCGACGTGCTGATCGGCGCGCTGCTGGGCGCGGACGAGTTCGGCTTCGCGACCGCGCCGCTGGTCGTGGAAGGCTGCATCATGATGCGCAAGTGCCACCTGAACACCTGTCCGGTCGGCGTTGCGACACAGGACCCCGAATTGCGCAGGAAATTCACCGGCCAGCCGGAACACGTGGTGAACTATTTCTTCTTTGTCGCCGAAGAGGTGCGCGAGTACATGGCCCAGATGGGTATCCGCAGGTTCGATGACCTGATCGGGCGCAGTGACCTGCTCGACGTGAAGCAGGGCATCGCGCACTGGAAATCGCAGGGTCTGGACTTCAGCAAGGTGTTCCACCAGCCTGACATGCCGACCAGCGTGGCGCGGCGCCATGCCGAGGCGCAGGATCATGAACTGGAAAAAGCTCTGGACAACAAGCTGATCGCACAATCGAAGCCCGCGCTGGACAACAGGCAGCCGGTGAACATCGAAGTCAGCATCGGTAGCGTCAACCGCACGGCCGGCACGATGCTGTCGCATGAAGTGGCCAAGCGTTACGGGCAGGCAGGCCTTCCTGCCGACACGATACGGGTGAAATTCACGGGCACCGCTGGCCAGAGCTTCGGCGCGTTCCTGTCGCCCGGCATCTCGTTCGAGCTGCACGGCGAGGGCAACGACTATGTGGGCAAGGGCCTGTGCGGCGGACGTATCGCGATCATGCCGCCGGCCGGAACCAGGCTGGTGTCGCACGAGAACATCATCGTCGGCAACACCGTGCTGTACGGTGCGACCTCCGGCGAGTGCTACTTCAGCGGCGTGGCCGGCGAGCGTTTTGCGGTGCGCAACTCGGGCGCGGTCGCGGTCGTCGAAGGACTGGGCGACCACGGTTGCGAATACATGACAGGCGGAATGGTGGTCGTGTTGGGATCGACGGGCCGCAACTTTGCTGCGGGCATGTCCGGCGGCGTGGCCTATGTGCTCGACGAGGACGGCGGATTCGAGAAGCGCTGCAACCTAGCTATGGTGGCGCTCGAGCCGGTTCCGGCCGAGGCGGCGGCCAGCGAGACCGGTGAAGTCGAGGCGCACGGCCGCGTGCATTTCAACCATCTCGACAAGGCGGACGAGCATGCGCTGCGCGAGCAGATCGAAAAGCATCTGCGCTATACGGGCAGCCCGCGCGCCAAGCAGATACTGGGCAACTGGACCGCATATCTGCCCAGATTCATCAAGGTGATGCCGACAGAATACCGCCGGGCCCTGCAGGAGATCGCGGCGCAACAAGCAAAGCAGAAGGAGGCCGCATAATGGGCAAGCCAACCGGATTCATGGAGTTTGAGCGTCAGCACGAGGGCTACGCACCGGTCGAAAAACGGCTGAAGGATTACCGCGAGTTCGTCGCGCATCTAAACGACGGGCAGGCTGCGACACAGGGGGCGCGCTGCATGGATTGCGGCGTGCCGTTCTGCACCAGCGGCTGCCCGGTCAACAACATCATTCCGGACTGGAACGACTTGGTGTACCGCGGCAACTGGCGCGAGGCGCTGGAGGTGCTGCACTCGACGAACAATTTCCCAGAAGTCACCGGCCGCATCTGCCCCGCGCCCTGCGAGGCTGCCTGCACGCTGAACATCAATAACGACGCGGTCGGCATCAAGTCCATCGAGCACGCGATCATCGACAAGGGCGGCGAGAACGGCTGGGTGGTGCCGCAGCCAGCGAAGAAAAAGACCGGCAAGAAGGTCGCCGTGGTCGGTTCCGGCCCCGCCGGTCTGGCCGCCGCGCAGCAGCTGGCGCGCGCTGGACATAGCGTGACAGTGTTCGAGAAGAACAGCCGCATCGGCGGCTTGCTGCGTTACGGCATCCCGGACTTCAAGCTCGACAAGCGGCTGATCGACTGGCGCATGGCGCAGCTCGAAGCAGAGGGCGTGAAGTTCCAGGTCAACACCTACATCGGCAAGGAAGCGCCGGGCAAGGGCGTGGTCAATGATGCGAAGAAAACCGTCAGCCCGGAAGAGCTGTCGAAGAAATTCGATGCGGTGATCCTGGCAGGCGGTGCGGAGCAGCCGCGCGACCTGCCCGTGCCGGGGCGCGAGCTCAAGGGCGTGCACTACGCGCTGGAGTTCCTGATCCCGCAGAACAAGGAGGTGGCCGGCGATGGCAAGAATCCGATCAGTGCCAAGGGCAAGCATGTGGTGGTGATCGGCGGCGGCGACACCGGCTCGGACTGCGTCGGAACGTCCAACCGCCACGGGGCAGCATCCATCACTCAGATCGAGGTGATGCCGCGTCCGCCCGAGCAGGAAGACAGGTTCCTGGTGTGGCCGAACTGGCCGCTCAAGCTGCGCACATCCAGCTCGCACGAAGAGGGTTGCAGCCGCGACTGGGCGATCGCCACCAAGGAATTCATCGGCGAAAACGGCGTGCTCAAGGCCATCAAGGCGGTGCGCGTCGAGTGGAAGGACGGCAAGCTGAACGAGATCCCCGGCAGCGAATTCGAGCTGAAGGCCGATCTGGTGTTCTTGGCGATGGGCTTCACCAACCCGTTGCAGCAGGTGCTGGATGCATTCGGCGTGGAGAAGGACGGTCGCGGCAATGCCAGGGCCGACACCGAAAACTACCGTACCACCGTGGACAGGGTATTCGCGGCGGGGGATATGCGCCGCGGGCAGTCGCTAGTGGTGTGGGCGATCCGCGAAGGCCGCCAGTGCGCCCGTGCGGTCGACGAGTTCCTGACAGGCTCGTCGGTGCTGCCGCGTTAATAAACACAGGGCGAGCCTGAGACTCGCCCGTGCAAAATAATCAGGGATAAAGAATGAATTTCAAGCTGAAGAACGACACCTTTCTGCGCGCGCTGCTGCGCGAGCCGACCGAATACACGCCGCTGTGGATGATGCGCCAGGCGGGGCGCTACCTGCCGGAATACCGAGAGACACGTAAGAAGGCCGGCAGCTTCATGGGGCTGTGCAAGAACCCCGACTACGCCACCGAGGTGACGCTGCAGCCTCTGGACCGTTTCCCGTTGGACGCGGCTATCCTGTTTTCAGACATCCTGACCGTGCCGGACGCGATGGGGCTGGGCCTGTATTTCTCCGAGGGGGAAGGGCCCAAATTCGAGCGCCCGCTGAAGACCGAGGCCGACATCAAGGCGTTGCGCGTCCCGGACATTGGTCGCGACTTGAAGTACGTCACCGACGCGGTGTCGCAGATACGCCGGTCGCTCGATGGCCGTGTGCCGCTGATCGGCTTCTCAGGCAGCCCATTCACGCTGTCCTGCTACATGGTCGAGGGCGGCAGCTCGGATGACTACGCCAAGGTGAAAACGCTGATGTACAACGAGCCGAAGCTGATGCACCACATCCTCGATGTGACCACGCAGGCCGTGATCGCCTACCTGAATGCGCAGATTGAAGCCGGTGCGCAGGCGGTAATGATCTTCGATTCTTGGGGCGGCGTGCTGTCCCATGCGGCGTTCCACGAATTCTCGCTGGCATACACTCAGCGCATCATTGACGGCCTGATCAAAGAAAAGGACGGCGTGCGGATTCCGTCGATCGTGTTCACCAAGGGCGGCGGGCTGTGGATCGAGAGCATCGCCAACACCGGCTGCGACGCGGTTGGACTGGACTGGACGATGGACATCGGCATCGCGCGCCAGAAGGTCGGACACAAGGTCGCGCTGCAGGGCAACATGGATCCGGCGGTGCTGTTTGCATCAAAGGACGCGATCAGCGCCGAAGTCGAGCGCATCCTCGGCAGCTACGGATTCGGCAGCGGCCACGTGTTCAATCTGGGTCACGGAATCTCGCAGCATTCCGATCCGGAACATGCGGCGGCGCTGGTCAAGGCTGTACACGAGCTTAGCCGCAAGTACCACTAAGCTTTCTGCATAAACAAAGAGCCGCGGGTGTTACCTGCGGCTTTTGCATTTCTGCGACAATTACACTCTATGCAAATCGTACGCGTCGCACTCGATGTGCCCCTGCCCACACTGTTCGATTACACGGTGGCGGAAGGTTTTGCGGTCGCGGCAGGTCAGCGCGTGATCGTGCCGTTCGGGCGCAGGCAACTGGTCGGGGTGGTGATGGAGACGGCTGTTGTTTCCGAGATGGTGCCGGAACGCATCAAGCCGGTCACGCAGGTGCTACAGGACACCGCGCCGCTATCGGCCGAATTGCTCGGGCTGCTGCGTTTTTGCAGCGATTACTACCGGCATCCGATCGGCCAGGCGGTACTGTCGGCGCTGCCGACGAGATTGCGTTCGGACAAGCCGGTCGCGGAAAAGCCGTCGTTGAGTTACCGCTTGAGCGCGAGCGGCGCGGCTCTGGACCTAGAGGATTTTCCGGCGCGCAAGGTGGTGCAGCGGCGCATCCTGTCCAGACTGGCGGGGAATCAGGTATGCAACCTTGCACAGATCAGGGCGTTGTCGGCGTCGGCGGGGACGCAACTGCAGGCGTTGCATGAAGCGGGGTTGGTCGAGACTGTCGTGGGTGTGGCACCGGCCACACCCGGCAGCGACGGTGAACAGGCGCATCTTTTCGAGAATGCGCACATGCTTACAGCCGAACAGCAGCAGGCGGTCGATGCGGTTGCCCAAGCGCATGGCTATGCCTGTTTCCTGCTGCACGGTGTCACCGGTAGCGGCAAGACCGAGGTGTATGTGCACCTGATGCACAACATATTGAGCCGCGGCGGACAGGTGCTGCTGCTGGTCCCCGAAATCAACCTGACACCGCAGTTGGAACAATACTTCCGCAGCCGCTTCCCCGACGTGAATATGACCAGCCTGCATAGCGGGCTGACCGAGAAGGAGCGGCTGCATAACTGGCAGCAGGCGCAATCGGGCGCGGCGAGGATCGTGCTGGGTACACGGTTGTCGGTTTTCGCGGAGATGCCCGGCCTTGCGCTGGTCATCGTCGACGAGGAGCACGACAGTTCCTTCAAGCAGCAGGACGGCCTGCGCTATTCGGCACGCGACGTGGCGATATTCCGCGCCAGCCAGCGCGGTGTTCCCATTGTGCTGGGCTCGGCCACACCCTCGCTGGAGAGCTACCACAACGCGCAGGCCGGCCGTTACAGGATGCTGAAGCTGACCGGGCGGGCGCTGGCGGAGGCGCGGCTGCCAGCAGTGCGCTGCGTCAACACCAACCAGACGGTGATGCATCACGGCGTCAGCGAGAACCTGCTGCGCGAGATCGGCCTGCGCATCGCGCGCCGCGAGCAGAGCCTGCTGTTCATCAACCGGCGTGGATATGCGCCGGTAATGATGTGCACCGGTTGCGGCTGGCTGTCGGAGTGCAAACACTGTGCGGGGAAGATGGTGCTGCATCTGAACGACCAGCGTCTGCGCTGCCATCACTGCGGCTACCAGATCCGTGTGCCCCATGCCTGCCCAGAGTGCGGCAATGCAGAACTGCATCCAGTCGGTAGCGGCACGCAGCGGATCGAGGCCGTACTGGCCGAGCGTTTTCCCAAGGCACGTATTCTGCGGGTGGACAGGGACAGCACGCGTAGCCAGCGTGCCTGGCAGACGATGCGCGGACAGATACAGGCCAACGAGGTGGACATCCTGGTCGGGACTCAGATGCTCGCCAAGGGGCATGACTTTCCGGCGCTGACGCTGGTCGGGGTGCTCAACCCGGACAGCGCGCTATACAGCAGCGATTTTCGCGCGCCGGAGAGGCTGTTCGCGCAATTGGCGCAGGTGGCGGGCCGGGCCGGGCGGGCGGACAAGCCGGGCGAGGTGCTGATACAGACGGCTTTCCCGGATCACCCGCTGTATCGTGCGCTGCAGGCGCATGACTTTGAAGGATGGGCGGAGACTCAACTGGCAGAGCGCCAAATGGCTGGGTTCCCGCCGTTCATGTACCAGGCGATGCTGCGCGCTGAAGGGAAGAATGAAGCCGAGGTATATGGCTACCTGAACAGCGCGCGTGCGGCGGCGGTGAAACTGCAGCATGAAGTCGAAGTGCTAGGCGTGGTGCCGGCCGCACTGCCGCGACGCGCCAACCATGTGCGCGCGCAGTTGCTGATCCAGAGCGCCACGCGAAAATCGTTGCAGCAGTTCCTGCGTGCCTGGCAGGCTGAGCTGGATACGTTGACCTCGCACAAGCTGCGCTGCGCGCTGGATGTCGATCCGCTGGATTTCTGAGCCATCCCCCGACAGGGCTATATAAGTACCCGTGATAGCGGGGGGTATAATGGCTCGCAGCACCAAACCACAGGGAGAGAAGAATGAAAGAAATAAACGATACCGCTCTGGCAGACCTGTCACTGCCGATCAAGTCGCTGTTCACCGGGTATCTGCTCGTCATCGGACTGGGCCTGCTGATGGCGGGCGCGCAGATCATGCAGACGCACGGCATGGCTGACGGCAAGTTCGGATTGTCCGTGGACGACATCGTGTACAGTTACCATGGCAACCACGAGGGCGAGAATGCTTCGAAACTGGAAGCCAAGCTCAACGGCTCGATGAAGGAAAACGCACCCCCCGAAGCCAGGATGACGATGATCAAGTGGGCGCGCGCGGGCGCGCCGGACAGCGAGTGGGAAACGACCATCAAGCCTATCGTCATGGAAAATTGCGACGTATGTCACGCAAACATGCCGGGCCTGTCAAATATTGCGGACAAGGACGTGATGATGAAGATGGTCGCGGTCGATGAGGGGGCGGCTATCAGCACCCTGACTCGCGTGTCGCATATCCACCTGTTCGGCATCGCCTTCATCTTCTTCTTTGTCGGCTGGATATTCAGCTTTGCAACCGGCTTCAGCTCGGCGATCAAATCCCTGCTGATTGCGATTCCGTTCGCCTTCCTGATTCTCGATGTCATGGCGTGGTGGCTGACCAAGCTCAATCCGGGTTTTGCATGGGCAGTGATCATCGGTGGCTTCGGTTACAGCGTGGCCTCCACCGTGATGATCTTTACGTCGCTGTACCAGATGTGGATGCCGGCATTCCTGAAGAAGAAAAGCTGATAGCGAATTTCGTGCTGAGCGACCGAGCCAATGGGTGAAGATTTTGTCAGGGCGCTGGCCGGTGTGGTCAGTGCCGGTTCTGTTTTGACCGGAGAGGCGTGCGCGTCATACTTTACCGACTGGCGCGGGCGTTACAGCGGCACCGCATTGGCTGTCGTGTTCCCGGCTGACACACAGCAGGTTGCCGGGTGCGTCAGGCTGTGCGCGGAGCATGGCATTGCGATCGTCCCGCAGGGCGGCAACACCAGCCTGTGCGGCGCTTCGGTGCCGCTGTCTGAATTCGACCATCCTCAGGTCGTCATCAACCTGTCGCGGATGAACCGCATCCGCGCGGTGGATGCGACCAACTACACGATGACCGTGGAGGCCGGCTGCAAGCTGGCTGCGCTGTATGAGGCGGCCGAGCATGCGGACCGGCTGTTTCCGCTGGGCCTGACCGCGATCGCGCCGCACTGCGAGATCGGCGGGAACCTTTCCACCAATGCGGGCGGGATCGGCGTGCTGAGGTACGGCAGCACGCGCGACCTCGTGCTGGGACTGGAGGTGGTACTGCCGGACGGGCGTGTATGGAATGGCTTGCGCAGCCTGCGCAAGGACAATACCGGTTATGACCTGAAGCATCTTTTTATCGGGGCGGAGGGCACGCTGGGCATCATCACGGCGGCGGTGCTGAAACTCTACCCGCGCACCCGGTCTGCGGCCACTGCCTGTGTCGCGGTGCGCAATCCTGCCGCCGCCGTCGGGCTGCTTGCGCATCTGCGCGCCACCTGCGGCGACAAGATCAGTGGCTTCGAGCTCATCTCGCGCTCGTGTCTGGACCTCGTGTTCAAGCATATTCCGGACACGCATGAACCGCTTGCGGGCAAGCACGACTGGACTGTCCTCGCCAAGCTAGCCGATGTGCTGGCGGTGCCGCTGGACGGGGCGCTGCACGATGCGCTGGAATCGTTTGGCGGGGATGTCGCCGAATTCGGGATTGCATCGGACGAGGCACAAGCCGACCGCTGGTGGAAGCTGCGCAGGAGCATCGCGGAGGCGCAAAAGGCCGAAGGCATCAGCATCAAGCACGATGTGTCGGTGCCGGTAAGCCGGGTTGCGGAATTCATCGCGCGCGCCAGTGCCGCGCTGCGCGCCGCCTACCCTGACATCCGGATCATCGCATTCGGCCACATGGGGGACGGCAATATCCATTACAACGCTTCAATGCCGGATGCCTGGTGCAACAGAACCTTCATTGCGCAACATGAGCGCGATGTAAACCGTAGAGTGTACGGTGTGGTGCGGGAGCTCAATGGTAGCATTAGCGCGGAACACGGCCTGGGGCAGCTCAAGCGTGACGAGATCACCGAATACAAGAACGATGTTGAAATGGAGCTGATGCGCAACATCAAGCGGATGCTGGACCCCGTTGGCACGATGAACCCGGGTAAGGTTCTGTAGTTTTTAAGACCGAAATATTTATTGGAGGTGCATATGGCAGCTCAACCCGAAATCACCAACATGGCATTGTTTTGCGATTTCGAGAACGTGGCCTTGGGCGTGCGCGATGCCAAGTACGCGCAGTTCGATATCCGTAAGGTGCTGGAGCGCCTGTTGCTCAAGGGCAGCATTGTGGTCAAGAAAGCCTATTGCGACTGGGAACGCTACAAGGAGTTCAAGGCGACGATGCATGAGGCAGCCTTCGAGTTGATCGAGATTCCCCACGTGAGACAGAGCGGCAAGAACTCAGCCGACATCCGCATGGTCGTGGATGCGCTGGACCTGTGTTACACCAAGGCGCACGTCGACACCTTCGTCATCATCAGCGGAGATTCGGATTTTTCGCCGCTGGTTTCGAAGTTGCGCGAGAACAACAAATACGTGATAGGAATCGGCGTGAAGGACTCGACCTCGGACCTGCTGAGTGCCAATTGCGACGAGTTCATCTTCTACGACGACCTGGTGCGCGTACAGGAGGCGAAGAAGAAGCAGGCGGCGAAGAAGGCGCCAAGCAAAACCAAGGCCGAGACGGCGAAGCCAGCGACAAAGGGCGAGGAGGACAAGCGCCAGGAAGCCATGGACTTTTTGGTAGAGACTGTGGAGGGACTGATCTCCGAGCGGGGGTCGGACGAGAAGATCTGGGGGTCGATGGTCAAGACCACGATGCAGCGGCGCCGGCCGGGTTTCAACGAGTCTTTCTACGGCTACCGGTCGTTCCGCGAACTGATGGAGGATGGGCAGCGACACAAGCTGCTGATATTGGCGAAAGATGAGAAATCGGGGCAGTACACCCTAAGGTTGCCGGCATCGGATCAGTAAGTAATGCGGAGTGCAACGCGCGAACCGTGCAGTGGCATCGATATCAGGCATCAAACGTACAAGGATGGGACTACTGGACATCATATTAGCTTATGCTAATATGATGACTATATTCGTTTAAGGAGATGAAAATGTTCGGTAACACTATCAAGGAAGTCGATGTTTCTGAATTTGCGCAATGGGTGAATGACGACAGCCACAAGATGCGCGTGATCGATGTGCGCCAGATGCAGGAAATCGCATTGGGCACAGTACCTAGGGCGGAGGCGTTGCCGCTGCACCTGCTGCCTGACCATGCGCATGCGCTGCCCCGCGAAGAAAAGCTGGTGGTGGTGTGCCGCAGCGGTGCGCGGTCGGCGCAGGCGTGCATGTATCTGCAACAACTGGGCTTTTCCAATGTGTACAACCTGCGCGGTGGGATGATGGGCTGGGCGCAAAGCGGTTTCCCCGCGCACCAGTTGAGCTCCTGAGCCTTTCGGAAATCGGTTGGTGTGGCTGTGGAAGTGGTTCCATGCCGCATGAGTGTTGAGAAAGACAACGCAATAACATGCCGCTATTGACCGGGAACGCTTCCCGGTTGATCGTGGCGTCATCGCGATTCAATGCACCCCAGGTGATATAATCCGCGCCTCTCTAAAGGTGCCGTTTCATGTCCGTCGTATTGAATTTCAAATCCCATTTGACCGAATTATTCGCCGAGGCGTTGCGCGAGGTCGCGCCTGACGCAGCGCAGACCGAAATCCTTATCGAACGTCCCAAGCAGGCGGCACACGGTGATTACGCCTGCAATCTGGCGATGCAACTAGCCAAGCCGCTGCGCAAGCCGCCCCGGGCGATCGCGCAGTCGCTGATCGCCGCATTGCCGGAATCCGGCGTGATTGAGAAGCTGGAGATCGCCGGCGCCGGGTTCATCAACGTGTTCATCGCCGCATCCGCCAAGCAGGGCGTGGTTCGGGGCGTATTGCAGGCGGGTGCGGGCTACGGTCACGTCCATCTGGGCGGGGGACGCAAGGTTCAGGTGGAGTTCGTCTCGGCCAATCCGACAGGCCCGCTGCATGTCGGGCACGGACGCGGCGCGGCGGTGGGCGATTGCCTGTGCAATGTGTTGCATGCGGCAGGATGGAATGTGACGCGCGAGTTTTACTACAACGACGCGGGCGTGCAGATCGACAACCTGACGCAGTCGGTGCAGTTGCGCTGCAAGGGCATCACGCCGGACGATCCTGAATGGCCAGAGTCGGGCTATCGCGGCGATTACATTCTCGATGTGGCAAACGCCTACATGGCGAGGGAAACCGTCGAGGCGGACGATCAGCACATCACCGGTAAAGGCGACATGCATGATACCGAGGCGATCCGGCATTTCGCGGTGGCCTACCTGCGCCGTGAGCAGGATCTGGACCTGCGCGCTTTCGAGGTCGAGTTCGACGTGTTCTCGCTGGAGTCGGCGCTGTACACGGAGGGCAAGGTGGAGGAGACGGTGAGGAATCTGATCGCCAGCGGACACACCTACGAACAGGATGGCGCGCTGTGGTTGCGCACCACCGCCTTCGGCGACGACAAGGACAGGGTGATGCGCAAGACCGACGGCGGTTACACCTATTTCGTGCCGGATGTGGCCTATCATCTGGATAAATGGAAGCGCGGTTTTGTGCGTGTCATCAACGAGCAGGGGGCGGATCACCACAGTACGATCACCCGCGTGCGCGCCGGATTGCAGGCGCTGGACGTCGGCATCCCGCAGGGGTGGCCGGACTACGTGCTGCACCAGATGGTAACCGTGCTGCGCAACGGCCAGGAGGTCAAGATATCCAAGCGTGCGGGCAGCTATGTCACGCTACGCGACCTGATCGACGAGGTGGGCTGCGACGCGACGCGCTATTTCCTTGCAGCGCGCCACCCGGATACTCAGTTGGTGTTCGACATCGACCTGGCAAAATCGAAGAGCAACGAAAATCCGGTCTACTACATCCAGTATGCGCACGCTCGTATCAGTGCGGTGCTGATGCAGTGGGGAGGCGCGCACAAGGACCTGCTGAATGCGGATTTCGGGTTGCTGAGCAGCGAATATGAGACGCTGCTGTTGCAGCGCATGATCGATTACCCGCAGGTGATCGAGAATGCCGCGCAGGAGCTGGCGCCGCATCTGATCGCGTTTTACCTGAAGGAATTGGCTGCGGATTTTCACAGCTACTATAATGCTTCGAAATTTCTGGTCGATGACGAGGCGCTCAGGCGAGCGCGTTTGGCACTGATTTCGGCAGTGGCGCAGGTGATGCGCAACGGGTTGGCCCTTCTGGGTGTCAGTGCGCCCGAGAAGATGTAGGAAGGGAAATGGACGGAATATGAGCAGGTACTCCGGTAGCAAAACAGGTGGGGCAGGCGGATCAAGCCAGGTCTGGGCCGGGATTTTCGTCGGTATGGTGATAGGTGCGGGCATGGCCGCCGTGCTGACGTGGTACATGATGAAGCTGCCCAGTCCTTTTGTTCACAAGGCGCAGCCGGTTATGGCTCCGCAGCCATCCACTGCATTGCCGGCAGCCGCTGCGCCGCAGCAGGGCAACGAGAAGCCGCGTTTCGAGTTCTATAATGTGCTGGCTGAAAAATCACCGAAGCCCCCGGCGCCGGTAAAGCCGGCTCAGGGCAGTCAGACGGCACAGCCCAAGCCGGTCGAGCAGAAGCCGGCAGCGAACTACGCCCCGCAAATATTGCAGGTGGGGTCGTTCTCCACTTCTGTCGATGCGGAAAAACTCAAGGCCAAACTCGCGCTGATCGGTGCGGAATCGCACATCCAGACAGCGAATATCCCGGACAAGGGAGTGTACTACCGCGTACGTCTGGGGCCATACCGTAGCGAGGAAGAGCTGAATCGCGCGCGAAACTTTCTGAAGCAAAATGACCTAGATGGCACGCCCATGCGGGCGCAGTAATTTCTTTACAAACAAAGGAGTGATTCATGAAATATGTAAT
>DASWTZ010000078.1:0-15963 GCA_036401875.1 Gallionella sp. | reverse complement strand
GAGGAACTGGAATGGGACGGGCTGGATGACGGATGCCGCCATGTCCTTGCACTCAGCCATACCGGCAGCGCCATAGGTTGCGGGCGGATACTGGACGATGGTCATATCGGGCGCATCGCGGTTCTGCCGGAGTGGCGCAAGCAGAAGGTAGGCACGGCCATCATGGAGGTGTTGCTTGATTACGCGCGCGAGCGAGGCTACAAACAGGTTGATCTGGATGCGCAAACCTGCGCGGTGCCGTTTTACCGGAACTTCGGTTTCGTCGAGCAGGGCGACATTTTCATGGATGCCAACATGCCGCATATCAAGATGCGGCACAAACTACTTCCCGTCTAGATAGTCCCTGTCGCTGAAATTCAGCACCGCTTCGGGCTGCGCGACAGTGAACCCTGTAATCATCGCGCCGGTAGCGAACGCTTCCGCAAAGATCAGGATCGGTGCGGGAATGAAGTAGTGGTACTGGATCTCCGCCCAAGTGTAGTGGGTGAACGCAAGCAATAGCAGCGTAGTGGCGGCTATCATCAAGGCAATGGCGAAGGCGGCACAAACGAAGCCGTTCCAGAGCACGAACAGGAACAGGTTTTTCGGCAGGTACCGCTGGCTGGCGCGCAGCAGCCATTCGCTGAACAGCACCGGTATTGCCAGCATCAATAATCCGTTGAGGCCCAGCGCAACCATGTCCATGTCCCGGTATATCCAAGTGCCGCACATCACCACGGTCAGCGTGATCAGCGCGATCTGCCAGCCGAACATCAGCACGAACAGGGTTGCGCCGAGCAGGTGAAAATTGAATCCCGGACGGATGCCCGCGCTGAGTTGCCAGAACGCCGTGATGCCGAGCAGCAGGCCGACCAGCGCATTGAAGCGGATGTGGTTTCTCAGCAGATCGCGCCAGGGCGCAAGTCGCAGCGCACGGACCAGCAGCGCTGCGAACAGCAGGTTAGCCAGCCACAGCAGCTCGTTGCCAAACAGCGAGGCTGGCAGGTTCATGATGGTAGGTAGGGGAGCGGTTGAAATTGCAGTCGTGGCCCCTGCAGGGATCCAAGGTGCACCGGGAAGGCGTCATGGCTGGCTATCTGGACCACGGCCAGCACGTCGTATCCGCCGTTGGGCGCGGGAGCGGCATTGGCGATCGTGCCGCTGGACTGGTCTTCCATATCGGCGCTGAACAGCTCATCCCCGGGGCGGGGAGCATCGGCGTTTTCGATGTGTGGCCCGTCAATATGCGCAAGATACATGCGCCGCTTCAGTTTGCCCAGATACTGGGTGCGTGCCACGATTTCCTGTCCGGGGTAACAGCCCTTGTTGAAGCTCACGCCGCCGATCAGGTCGAAGTTCACCATCTGGGCGACGAATTGCTCCTGGGTGGGCGGCAGGATGACCGGGATCCCCGCGCGGATATTGAGCCAGTCCCAGCAGACGCTGCCGGCCGGCCGCGCTATTTTGCCGAGTGCCATCCAGAGCGCCTGTGCCTGTTGTGACGGGGTGCTGACCTGGAAACGCCCATCGGGGAATTTCAGCAGGCTGGCTTGTCCTGCGCTGGCCACGCCCATCGCCTGTTGCGGCAATTCGCCGAACTGTCCCTGCAATATCCCCTCTGCATTTGCACCGGACAACCCGAACGTGACGATCCCATTGCTCTCATCCGCAATTTTCACCCTGGCGCGTAGCACATACATGCCCAGTTTCTTGCGTATCGGTTCGCACAACGCCTGCGGCAGTTGCAACAGGCAATCGTCGCCCTCCCGCCGGACCAGCAGGGATGCCAGCATCCGGCCTTTTGCTGTGTTCAGGCTACTCAGCTGCGCGCGCTCAGGGCCGACTTCGCGGATGTCGTTGCTCAGCAGGTTCTGCAGGAAAGACTGCGCGTCATCGCCGGACACCCGCAGGGTGCCGAACTGGCCCAGGTCGCACAATACATCCGCGTCTGCGGCGGCTTTCAGTTCCGCAGCGCTGTCGCCGAAGTGCTGCACGACTCCGGACGAGATGGCCGCGCCCTGCCGAGTCAGGAAATCCTGCCAGTCTGGGTTCATGATGGCCTAGTTTAGAAATGTGTTTTCGGGCATGCAGTGTTGAGCAACTGACCGTGGCTGTCAACCTTCTGCAGACGTTAAAAAAGCCGGAACGCGTCCGGCTTTTTTATATGCGGTGCAAGCCTAGAATTTGAATACGCCGCTGAATGACATCATGCTGTGTTTCGGGTAACTGTCATAGCCGGCGCGCAGGGCGATTTGCGGGGTCAGGTTGAATTGACCTGCAGCGCCGGCATGCGCGCCGATGCTGGTGCTGCTTGCATTGCACCACCAGCCGCATCCGGTGATCTCGCTGGTGACGCTTGCGACACCCGCTTTGGCGATCACCGAGAACTGTTCATTGAGCGGGTAGGTAGCGGCAGCTACCGCACCCATCGTATAAGCACTGTAGGTAACTCCCCATGTGGTTGTGCTGCCCAGATTGACATACTCGCCCTCTACCGCAAAGCTCAACTTGGACAGGAACTCATTCTGGTTGAAGGTGTTGGGGCCGAAGAGGGTGTAGCCGCCGTAGACGCCGACGCCGACCGGGCTGCCCGTGACATCCGATGGGCCCACTTTCACGCCGACGTGTATGGTTCCCTTTTTGTCGGCGACTCCCCCGGCCGCCATGGCATTGGCGGCAACAAAAAATGTCAGCAACATCGAAGCAGCGAATTTGTACATGATCACTCCAGTAAAAGGAAAATGTTTGCATGCTCAACGCATACGCCGCGCAAAATAACGTCTCCACAGTCAATTCGTCAATGCGTCAGAGGGATGAAGGGTTGGTGCAGGTTGCCGAAGCCGATGAAAGGTCGCCGCTTCGCTTTGAACGGTGCAGGATGGTGAAATCGAATGTAGCCGTCCGTGCCGGCACATCGCATGCAGAGCACTGCGCCATGACGCACAGGCGCTATTCCGCTACACTCCACGCCATGAGACTGCTAGGCGCTTCCCTGCTGGTATTGCTGCTTCCCGCCTGCGACGGCGGCCTGTGGAACAATCCCTATCCGGCGGCGGACGACGGCAAGTCGATTCTGTACACCGCGTTCACCGCGCGCCCCAAGCATCTCGACCCGGCGCAGGCCTACAGTGAGGACGAGTACGAGTTTCTCGCCAACATATATGCGCCACCGCTGCAATACCATTACCTCAAACGCCCCTATCAACTGGTCCCGCTGGCGGCAAGCGCGATGCCGGCGGTGCGTTACCTGGACGGGGAGCACCGTCCGCTGCCAGACAATGCGGCGGCGGAGCGGGTGGCCTACAGCGTGTACGAGATCCGCATCAAGCCGGGGATGCGCTACCAGCCGCACCCGGCGTTCGCACCGCAATACGCAGACCTGAAGTCGGATGAACTGCGCGGCATCCATGCGCTGGGTGACTTCAAGCATACCGGCACGCGCGTCGTGACCGCGGCGGACTATGCCCACCAGATCAGGCGACTGGTCCACCCGCAGCTGCACACGCCGATCGCCGGCGTGATGATGGAGTACATCGTCGGCCTCAAGGAATATGCGGCCACGCTGCAAAAGGCGGCACGGCAGCATCCCGAAGGGATGCTCGACCTGGAGGTCTATCCGTTGACCGGCGTGGAGGTGGTGGACGACACCACTTACCGCATCACGATACACGGCAAGTATCCGCAGTTTGCCTACTGGCTGGCAATGCCGTTTTTCGCGCCGATGCCGCTGGAGGCCGAGCGCTTCTACGCGCAACCCGGAATGAAGGAACGCAACCTGTCGCTGGACTGGTGGCCGGTCGGCAGCGGGCCGTATTACCTGTCCGAGAACGATCCGAACCGGCGCATGGTGCTGACGAAGAACCCCTATTACGACAGCGAGACCTATCCCGCCGAGGGAGAAGCAGGCGACAACGAACTGTTGCGCGACGCGGGCAGGCCGCTGCCGCTGATCGACCGGGTGGTGTTCTCGCTGGAGAAAGAGTCCATCCCGTACTGGAACAAGTTCCTGCAGGGCTATTACGATGCCTCCGGCATCAGCTCGGACAGCTTCGACCAGGCCGTGCAGGTCAGCGTCGGCGGCGAGGCGGCGGTCACAGACGCGATGCGCGAGCAGGGCATCGTGCTGTCCACCTCGGTATCCACCTCGACGATGTACACCGGCTTCAACTGGCTCGATGCGACCGTCGGCGGAAATTCCGAGAGAGCAAGGAAACTACGTCAGGCCATCGCGATCGCGGTGGACTTCGAGGAGTTTGTCTCGATCTTCGCTAACGGTCGCGGCATCCCCGCGCAGTCGCCGATCCCGCCGGGCCTCTTCGGCTATCGCGAGGGCGAGGCGGGCATCAACCGCTATGTTTACGACTGGGTGGACGGCGTGCCGCAGCGCAAGCCCGTCGCCGAGGCGCAGCGCCTGCTGGCCGAGGCGGGCTATCCCGGCGGCGTGGATGCGAAGACCGGCCAGCCGCTGGTGATCCATCTGGACACTACCGCCACCGGCGTCGGCAACAAGTCGCGCCTCGACTGGCTGCGCAAGCAGTTCGACAAGCTCGGCGTGCAGCTCGACGTGCGCAGCACCGACTACAACCGCTTCCAGGATAAGGTCAGGCGCGGCGACACGCAGATGTTCTACTTTGGCTGGAATGCCGACTACCCCGACCCGGAAAACTTCTTCTTCCTGCTGCACGGCCCTCAGGCCAAGGCGACGCACGGCGGCGAGAACGCCGCCAACTACAGCAATCCGGAATACGATCGTCTGTTCGAACAGGTGAAGAACATGGACAACGGCCCGGAACGACAAGCCATCATCGACCGTATGCTGGAAATCCTGCGCCGTGATTCGCCCTGGCTGTGGGGCTACCACCCGAAGAACTACGTACTGCAGCACGGCTGGCTGGGTAACGTCAAAGCCAACGTGATGGCCAACAACAAGCTCAAATACTGGCGCATCGACGCGGCGCTGCGCGACGCAAAACGCCGTGAATGGAACCAACCGGTGCGCTGGCCGCTGTGGCTGGGCGCGGCGGCGCTGTTGCTGCTCATTGGCTGGATGGCGAGGATGCTGAGGAAGCGCGACGAGGGGCGGTGATCTGAGCTGTAATGTAGTGAATGGCAGTCCGCTGGTTCTGATCATGCAGGAAACTCTCCACCATAGATGGTAAAATCCGTGCCTTTTCCAAGGTGGCAGGTTGATGGGCAAGCGCTACGATTTGATTGTGTTCGACTGGGACGGCACGGTGATGGATTCGACGGCGGTGATCGCGGGTTCGATCCAGGCGGCATGTCGCGACCTGGGGCTGCCCGAGCCGAGCGACGAGACCGCGCGACATGTGATCGGGCTGGGGCTGGGCGAGGCGCTGCGTCATGCGGTTCCGGATGCGCCGGAGTCGATGCGCGACGGACTGGTGGAGCGTTACCGCCACCACTTTCTCGCGCAGGACCAGTCTATCCCGTTGTTCGAAGGTGCGCGCGAGACGATCGCCGAGCTTCACGACGCGGGGTACTGGCTGGCGGTGGCGACCGGCAAGAGCCGCGCCGGGCTGGAGCGGGTGATGGATTCGAGCGGCCTGCGCCGTTATTTCCACGCGACGCGCACCGCCGATCAGACCTTTTCCAAGCCGCACCCGGCGATGCTGTTCGAGCTGATGGACGAACTGGCGGTCGATCCCGGGCGCACGCTGATGGTGGGAGACACCTCGCATGATCTGCAGATGGCGCAGAACGCAAAGGTGGATGCAGTCGCAGTCGGCCATGGCGCGCATCCGGCTGAGGAATTGATTGCGTTGCAGCCGCTGGCGCTGGCGGGAGATTTTGCCGAACTCAGGGCGTGGTTCAAAGCCAACGCCTGATTTTTATAAGGAACCACAATGTCAGACCAAAACAATAACTGGGAACGCGGCGTACTAGAGAAGCTGGCGCTGACCGCCGTGCAGGAGCAGCGCCGCGCGCGGCACTGGGGCATCTTCTTCAAGGCGCTGACGTTCGGCTACCTGTTCCTCGTGCTGTTCCTGTTCATGGGCTGGCTGGGCGGCGGCGAACCCAAGCTGAGCACCGGCAAGCACACTGCGCTGGTCGATCTGCAGGGCGTGATCGCGGCCGACAGCCGGGCAAGCGCGGACAACCTGATCCCCAGCCTGCAGGATGCCTTCGCCGACAAGGGGACCGTCGGCGTGATCCTGCGCATCAACAGCCCGGGCGGGAGCCCGGTGCAGGCGGGGCTGATCAACGACGAGATACGCCGCCTGCGCGCCGCGTATCCGAGCATCCCGCTGTATGTCGTGGTCGAGGACATCTGCGCGTCGGGCGGCTATTACGTGGCGGCAGCGGCCGACAAGATCTTCGTGGACAAGGCCAGCCTGATCGGCTCGATCGGCGTGCTGATGGACGGATTCGGTTTCACCGGCACGATGCAGAAGCTTGGCGTGGAGCGCCGCCTGGTCACCGCCGGGGAGAACAAGGGTTTCCTCGACCCGTTCTCGCCGGTCGTTCCGGAGCAACAGAAGTACGTGAAGACCCTGCTCGCCGAGATCCACCAGCAATTCATCGACGTGGTAAAGCAGGGACGTGGTGCGCGCCTCAAGGAGACACCCGACACCTTCAGCGGCCTAGTCTGGAACGGGCAGAAGGGCGTGGAGATGGGGCTGGCGGATGGACTGGGCAGCCTGGAGTCGGTCGCGCGCGATGTGATCAAGGAAGAGAAGATCGTCGATTTCACGATGCAGGAAAACTTCGCTGACCGCCTGGCGAAGCGCTTCGGCGCAGGGGTGGCCAGCGCGTTGCCGGGGTTCTCGTCCCAGGCGAACGGGGTGGGCCTGCGTTGATGGGTGTTCGGATTGACGTTGAAGCGAGCCATTTTCCTATCCTTCGATGACCGCTACCAGTCTTTTTAAATACGCGCTGCTGGCGACGCTCGCGATCAAACTGGTGCTCGCCGCCGTGCTGCCGATGTCGGGCGACGAGGCCTATTTCGTGGTCTGGGGCAACCATCTGGACGCGGGCTATTACGACCATCCACCGATGGTCGGCTGGTTCCTGAACCTGCTGCTCTACCTGGGCAGCGCGGAAGTCATCATGCGCCTGCCGGCGATCCTGCTCGCGACGGTGATTGCCATCGGCCTCTACCGCCTGCTCAAGCCCCACGATGAGACCCGGGCCGCGCTGGTCGCGCTGCTGTTCCTGGTCTCGCCGCTGAACCTCATGAACGTGCTGATCACGACCGACACGCCGCTGATCCTGTTCGCATTCCTGTCGGTACTGGCGCTATTCAGGGCGCAGCAAGATCACAGCAGGGTATGGTATGGCTTGTCCGGCGCGCTGCTGGGCATGGCGTTCCTGTCGAAATATTTCGCGGTGCTGCTCGGGCTGGCCTATCTGGCCTACGCGGTATTCTCCGCAAGAAGCCGGCAGAAGACGCAGGGCTTCGCGCTGCTGTTTGCCGCGGTCATCCCGTTCGCGCTGGTCAACGCCTACTGGAACTACACCCACTGCTGGGACAACATCCTGTTCAACGCCTACAACCGCCACGAGGGCGACCAGTGGTCGTGGGACAAGCCGGCGTTCTTCCTGCTCGCGCAGGTCTACCTGATCACGCCGCCGGTGATCTACTACCTGTTCCGCCGTCGCGCCGAGCTGGCGCGCAAACTTGCCGGCAGTCCGTTCGTGTTGTACGGTTTCGCGTTCTTGCTGCCGATCGCGTTGTTCGCGCTGCTGTCGCTGAAGAAGATGGTCGGGCTGCACTGGCTGCTGGCATTCTACCCGTTCCTGTACGTGCTGCTGTTCGTCTGGCTGTCGCGCGAGGAGCTGGCCAAGTCGCTGAAGTTCATGGCCTGGTTCAGCGCCGCGCATCTGCTGGCCATGGCGGCGATTGCCGCGCTGCCGCTGGAGACCTGGAAGCAGCATCGCCTGTACGCTGGCATCGTGATGATGGCCGAGCCGGAGAAGATCGGTGAGCAGATCAAGCCCTATGACATGCTGGAGTTCCAGCTTGCGACCAACAGCTATTCGTCGTCTGCGATCATCTCCTACCACTACGGAAAGGACTTTATCGTGTTCGGCGACGGCTCGCGCCATGCGCGCCAGGACGACATCAACACCGACTTCCGCGAACTTGACGGGCGCAACATCATGATCCTGCTCAAGTCCGAGCCCGACCTGATGCAGTATGTGCCGTACTTCGAAAGCGTGGAGAGCAGGCCGTTCACCGTGCGCGGCGCGACCTACCACCTGGTGCTCGGTTACGATTTCGATTATCCCGTTTACCGGGAACTGGTGTTGCGGCCGGTCAAGGACAGGTATTACCGCATCCCGGCCTATCTGCCGCATGCGCCCTGTTATTTCTGCGAGAAATACTTTTCCGACGTTTCATGTACTGTGGAGAATCATTAGATGGGCACGCTGATCACACCGCTTTCCGGCTGGGGGCGCTATCCGGTGCAGACCTGCGAACTGGAGCGGCCCGAGCGCTATGCCGACCTGCGCCCGACTGCCACCAGCGTGATCGCACGCGGCCAAGGGCGCAGCTACGGCGATGCGGCGCTGAATGAGGGCGGGCGGGTGCTGCTCACCGAGCGCGTCAACCGCCTGCTGGCGTTCGATGCGGAGCAGGGCATCCTGCGCGCCGAGGCGGGGACCACGCTGGCCGAGATCCTGCCGGTGATCGTCGCAAAAGGCTGGTTCCTGCCGGTGACGCCGGGAACGAAATTCGTCTCGCTGGGCGGCTGCGTCGCGGCGGACGTGCACGGCAAGAACCACCACCACGACGGCTCCTTCGGCGACCACGTCGTCGCGCTCGAGATGATCCTCGCCGACGGCAGCCGCGTGCGCTGTTCGCCCTCGGAGAGGCCGGAGCTGTTCTGGGCGACGGTCGGCGGCATGGGGTTGACCGGCATCATCGGCGAAGTGACGCTCAGGCTGGTGCGCATCCAGAGCGCGCAGATGATGGTGCGCCATCATGCCGCAGCCAACCTGGAGCAGCTGTTCCAGGTGTTGCAGGACCCGGGTCGGGACGACCGCTATACTGTCGCGTGGATAGACTGCCTCGCGGGCGGACAGAAGCTCGGACGCGGAGTCGCGATGTGCGGCCATCATGCGTCGCTGGACGAGCTGCCGCCGGGCTACGGCAAGGCGCTGGAGGCTAGGCCGGTGCGCAGCCGCAACATGCCAATCGACCTTCCCGGCTGGGCGCTGAACCCGCTGAGCATCGGCATGTTCAACGCGCTGTATTTCCGTCACGAGGGCAAAAAGCAGCAGCCGTTCCTGAGCGCTTACGATCCCTATTTCTACCCGCTCGACGGAATCGGCCGGTGGAACCGGATGTACGGCAAGCGCGGCTTTGTGCAGTATCAGTGCGTGATCCCGGATGCGGCGGCGTTCGAGGGTATCAAGGCGCTGCTGCAGGAACTCTCCGCCAGCCGCCGCGCCTCCTTTCTTGCGGTGCTGAAACGCCTGGGCAGGCAGGGGCAGGGTATGCTGTCGTTCCCGATGTCCGGCTACACGCTGGCACTGGACCTGCCGATCCGCGACCAGGGGCTTTTCGGCCTGCTGAACCGGCTCGACGAAATCGTGCTGCGCCACGGCGGGCGCGTGTATCTGGCCAAGGATGCGCGGCTCCCGGTGCAATCGTTCCGGATCATGTACCCGCGCTGCGACGAGCTGTTGAACGTCAAGAGCAGCGTCGATTCGGAGCACCGGTTCGGCTCCAGCATGTCGCGCCGCCTGGGCATCGGAGGTGGAAAATGAGCGAAGCCGTACTGATACTGGGCGCTACCTCGGCGATCGCGCGGGCCGCAGCGTCGGGCTTCGCCGCGCGCGGCCATGACATCTACCTGGCCGGGCGCGACATGGACGAGCTGCCGCGTCTCGCCGCCGACCTGCGGTTGCGCTATGGTGTCGCGGTTGCTTACGGCCGTTTCGACGCCGAGGAGACCGTAACCCACGAGGCGTTCCTGCAAGCGGTTGTGGCCGAGATGAAGGGGCTGGCCGGCGTGGTGCTGGCCTTCGGTTACCTCGGCGACCAGGTCGCGGCGCGCGACTTCAGCGTCGGCGCGAAGGTCATCGCCGGCAACTTCACCGGCGCGGCCTCCATCCTCAGCCATTGCGCGAATCATTTCGAGCCGATCAAGCGCGGCTTTATCATCGGCATCTCGTCGGTGGCGGGCGACCGCGGCCGGCAGAGCAACTACGTGTACGGCGCGGCGAAGGGCGCGCTGAGCCTGTACCTGCAGGGGCTGCGCAACCGGCTCCATCCCGCCGGGGTGCGCGTGATCACCGTCAAGCCCGGCTTCGTGGACACCGCGATGACCTACGGACTGCCCGGGCTGTTCCTGGTCGCCTCGCCGCAATACCTAGGCGAGCGCATCGCGCGCGCGCCGGGCCGGACGGCCGATGTGCTGTACCTGCCGTGGTTCTGGCGCTACATCATGCTGATCATCCGGCATATCCCCGAGTTCATTTTCAAGCGGATGAAGCTGTGAGCGGGACGGTCACCGGCAAGCCCATCGTCGCGGCATTCGATTTCGACGGCACGCTGACGCGGCGCGAGACGCTGCTGGCGTTCCTGCTGCACACGCTGGGCCCACTGCGTGTCGCGCGCGATGGGCTGATGCTTTCGCCGACGCTGGCGGGTTACGGCCTGGGACTGATACCCAATGACGTCGCCAAGCAGCGGGTGTTTGTCCGCTGTCTGGGCGGCATGCGCATCGACGAGTTGCGGCGGCAGGGCGAGCGGTTCGCCGAGACCACCCTGCCGGGCCTGCTGCGCCCGGCGGCGATGCGTCGGCTGGACTGGCACAAACGGCAGGGGCACCGCTGCGTGGTGATCAGCGCTTCAGTGGATCTGTATATCCGGCCATGGGCGATCAAGGCAGGCTTCGACGATGTGCTCGCCACCCATCTGGAGGTTTGTGCGGACGGCACGACCTCGGGGATGCTGGAAGGAGAGAACTGTTACGGCATCGAGAAGGTGCGGCGCCTCGAAGGCTTGCTGGGCGCGCGCGATGGCTATACCCTCTATGCCTATGGCGACAGCCGCGGCGACCGGGAGCTGCTCGCCAGCGCCGACCACGGCTATTACCGACACATGCCGGAGACCCCATGAAGACTCTACTCGAAATGCTGCGCCTGATGCGCCCCCACCAATGGGTGAAGAACGGCTTCGTCTTTACCGGGCTGCTGTTCGGCCATGCCTGGCACGATGCGGCGCTGGTCGGGCAGGTGGTCGTCGCGGCGCTCGCGTTCTCGCTGGTGTCAAGCTGCATCTACATCATTAACGACATCGCCGACCGCGAGCAGGACCGCGTTCATCCCAAGAAAAAATCCCGCCCGCTGGCAGCCGGGACCGTCTCGGTCGCCAGCGCCGCCGTATTGGCAGCGTTGCTGGCGCTTGCCGCAATCGGAATGGCTTACTGGGTGTCGGTCACCGCGCTGTGGATCATCGCCGGCTACGCGCTGATGAACCTGGCCTACACCTTCCGTTTCAAGCACGTCGTGATCCTCGACGTGTTCATCATCGCCGCCGGTTTCATGCTGCGTATCCTGATCGGCACGCTGGGCGTGGACATCCCGCCGTCGCAATGGCTGCTGCTGTGCGGCCTGATGGTGACGCTGTTCCTCGGCTTCACCAAACGCCGCGCCGAGATCATCGCGCTCACCGACGACAAGGCCAGCCATCGCAGGGTGCTCGAGCATTACAGCCCGGTGCTGCTGGACAAGATGATCACCATCACCGCGGCCGGGCTGATCATGAGCTACAGCCTGTACACGATGAACCCCGACACGATACGCATCCACGGCACCGCCAACCTGATCTATACGGTGCCTTTCGTGATGTACGGCGTGTTCCGCTACATCTACCTGCTGCACCACCAGAACCGCGGCAGCGATACCGCGCATGACCTCGCGCGCGACCCACACATGCTGGCCGTGGTCGGCGGCTGGCTGGCTGCCACGCTCTGGCTGATCGCGTGACGATGGGCCAAGGCCGCACCTCTACCGTGCTGGGCGGGTGGCGTTTCCGCGCGCTGCTGCTGGTGGTGCTGGCCAGCGCCGCCGGCTATCTGGTGTTCTCGATCTGGGGCGGCTGGCGTGAGGTGGTAGCCGCGTTCGCCCAGGTCGGGCTGGTAGGCTGTGCGGTCGCGCTGTCGCTGTCGCTGGTCAACTACGGGCTGCGCTTCGTGCGCTGGCAGAAGTTCCTGTCGTTGCTCGGCCACCGCGTGCACACCCCGGAGAGCTTGCGCATCTACATCGCCGGATTCGGCCTGACCATCCTGCCGGGCAAGGCGGGCGAAGCGATCCGCAGCGTGTTCCTGAAGAACCACGGCATCACCTATCCCGAGAGTCTAGCGGCATTCTTCTCCGAGCACTTCTCCAACCTGATCGCGATGATGCTGCTGGTGGCCATCGGCATGTGGAGTTACCCGCCGGCCCAGCCGCTGGTGGTGATACTCGGGGCGATGATCGTCTTCGTGCTGGTGGTGTTGCAGCAGACCGGATGGCTCAGGGCAATCGAAGGGATCGCGCAGAAAAAACTGCCCCCCCGTCCGGCAGCGCTGCTCGTCTCGATGCTCTCCATCGTGCTGCATTCCGGGCGCTGCTTCCGCCTGCCGATACTGCTGTACGGCATCGTGCTCGGGCTGGTCGCCTGGGGCGCCGAGGGCGTGGCGTTCTACTACATCATGCACCTGCTCGGCAGCGACATGTCGCTGCAGGTGGCGCTGTTCATCTACGCCTTCTCAATGCTGGTCGGCGCGCTCAGCTTCCTGCCCGGCGGCCTGGGCGGCGCCGAGGCCACGATGGTGACCCTACTGATGCTCAACCACGTTGCACAGCCGCAGGCGGTGGCCGCCACTGTGCTGATCCGTCTGGCGACGCTGTGGTTCGCCGTCCTGCTCGGCATCGTCGCGCTGCTGATGCGGGAGCGGCGGGCGGGAGCAGAGGAAGGGAGAGTTGGGGAACAGAATTGACGCAGAGTTTTTGTTATAGTTCGAAGCTACGTTTCCTTTTGGTCATCCCGCCTGGCTGCTGATATAGCGCGCGGTGACGAAGTCCATCATCCCGACGTGGTGGGTGAACCAGTCGGCCAGCGCGTGTTCCAGGTAATTCTGTAATGCCGCGGCATCGCGCTGCTGCTGCCATTGTGTGACGCGGGCCTGCATGTCTTCCAGCACGCGGTCGTGTTCCATCTTGTGCATCGGATAGGGCGGGAACTGGGCTTCCTGCATGCGCCTTTCCTCTTCGCCGAAGTGGTGGCGGGTGTGTTCAAGCAGCTGGTCCAGCTGGTCGTCCACCTCGTTGGTGGGGGGATTCTGCTTCAGCAGGTCGAGCAGTTTTCCGCGGATCGCGATGAATTCGGCGTGGTCGCGGTTCATGAAGTCCAGTGCCACTTGCGGGTAGTCGATCATGTTGTTCCTCCTCTATCAGATAAGCGTTTACGGTTCATCTCACGGTATAATTCCGCCCCTATGCATATTCTACGCGGACTTTACCCTCCCAACGCCGCCTCTGTCGCGCTGACCATCGGAAATTTCGACGGCGTGCATCAGGGCCATCAGGCTTTGCTGAACGAGCTGCGCGCGGCGGCGAAGGCGCGCGGCCTGCCTGCCGCCGTGGTGATCTTCGAGCCCCATCCGCTCGAGTTCTTCACGCCTGACAAGGCGCCGGTGCGGCTGACCAGTCTGCGCGAGAAGCTGGAGTTCTTCGCGTCGATGGGTATCGACCACGTGCATGTGTGCCGTTTCAATGCGCAGTTCGCCCAGATGAGCGCCGCGGAGTTCATCCATGCGCTGCATGCGAAGCTGTCCGCGAAGCACGTGCTGATCGGCGACGATTTCCGCTTCGGCCAGGGGCGCGTCGGCGATTTTGCGTTGATGGAGAAGATCGGCTCGCAGCAGGGCTTCTCGGTGCAGGTGATGCACAGCGTGATGCACGACGGGGTGCGCATCTCCAGCACGGCGGTGCGCGCGGCGCTGACGGCCGGGCAGCTGCGCACCGCGCAGCGCTATCTGGGCAGGCACTACAGCATCAGCGGTCGGGTGGTGCGCGGCGACAGGCTGGGCAGCAAGATCGGTTTCCCCACCGCTAACATCCAGATGCGGCACAATCGCCCGCCGCTGAACGGCATCTATGTGGTGCAAGCCCACATCGAGGGGCTGGGGGTGTTGCAGGGTGTGGCAAGCCTGGGGGTGCGCCCGACGGTGAAGCAGGACAACAAGCCGGTGCTCGAGGTGCACCTGTTCGAGTTTGCGCAGCAGATCTACGGCCGGCATATGCGCGTGGAGTTTTTGCAGAAACTGCGCGAGGAAAAGAAATACCCCGATGTGGAGACGCTGACGAAGCAGATCGCATTGGATGTGGAACAAGCAAGGAAATGGTTCGACCAACATGACTGATTACAAAAATACGCTCAATCTCCCCGACACCCCGTTCCCGATGCGCGGCGACCTCGCCAAGCGCGAGCCGCAGATGCTGGCGCAATGGCAGGCGCAGCAGCGCTACCTGAAGATACGCGCGGCCAAGCAGGGCAGGCCGAAGTTCATCCTGCACGACGGCCCGCCCTATGCGAACGGCGACATCCATATCGGCCACGCGGTGAACAAGATCCTCAAGGACATCATCATCAAGAGCAAAACACTTGCCGGCTTTGACGCGCCCTATGTGCCGGGCTGGGACTGCCACGGCCTGCCGATCGAGTTGCAGGTGGAGAAGAAGCACGGCAAGGCCATCCCGCCCGGGCAGTTCCGCGAGCTGTGCCGCGCCTATGCGAAGGAGCAGGTCGAGCGCCAGAAGAAGGACTTCATCCGCCTCGGCGTGCTGGGCGACTGGGATCATCCCTACCTGACGATGGACTACCAGACCGAGGCGGACATCATCCGTGCGCTGGGCAGAATCTACGGGCAGGGCTATCTATACCAGGGCTACAAGCCGGTGAACTGGTGCCTGGACTGCCAGTCGGCGCTGGCCGAGGCGGAAGTGGAGTACGAGGACAAGACCTCGCCCGCGATCGACGTGGCGTTCGAGGTGAAGGACCTGGGCGCGTTGGACAAGGCGTTCGGCGTGTCGCTGCCGGGCGACGCCAAAGTTTACGCGGTGATCTGGACCACCACGCCGTGGACACTGCCGGCGAACCAGGCGGTGTGCGTGCATCCGGACCTGCAATACGACCTGATCAAGACCGACAAGGGCTACCTGATTCTCGCCTACGACCTGGCCTCCGCGTGCCTGTCGCGCTATGGGCTGGGCGGCAGCAACGACCGCGGCGACGGCATGGCGGCCACCTGCAAGGGCGCGGCGCTGGAGGGCTTGCTGCTGCAGCATCCGTTCTACGAGCGCACCGTGCAGATCATCTGCGGCGAGCATGTCACGCTGGAGGCTGGTACCGGTCTGGTGCACACCGCGCCGGCGCACGGCCTGGACGACTACTTCGTCGGCCAGAAATACAAGCTGCCGACCGACAACCCGGTCGGCGATGACGGCAAGTTCATGGCCGATCTGCCGCTGGTCGGCGGCCTGTTCGTCTGGAAGGCCAACGATGTGGTGATCGGCGAACTGGAGGACAACGGGCATCTGCTGCACGTGGAGAAGATGCAGCACAGCTACCCGCATTGCTGGCGGCACAAGACGCCTATCATCTTCCGCTCGACGCCGCAGTGGTTCATTGGCATGGAGAACGTGGGTACGGCGGGCGCTGCGGAGGCCGAGCGGCTGATACAGGAAAAGCGCTCCCATAGCGGGAAGGCTGAGAAGGGGGGCGTGTCGCTGCGCGACCTGGCGAACAGCGCGGTCGAGCAGACCGAGTTTTTCCCGAGCTGGGGACGCGCCCGCCTTGAGGCAATGATCAGGAACCGCCCGGATTGGTGCGTGTCGCGCCAGCGCAACTGGGGGGTGCCGATGCCGTTCTTCGTGCACAGGGAAACCGGGCTGCTGCATCCGCGCACGCCGGAGCTGCTGGAACAAGTGGCGCAGCGCGTCGAGCGTGAGGGGGTCGAGGCGTGG
>DASWTZ010000077.1:0-1781 GCA_036401875.1 Gallionella sp. | reverse complement strand
CGCGGAAGCAGGTTTCATAGGCTTGTATAAGCCCCATCTGTCCGACCGCTGCCGCGGCCTGCAGGTCATGGATCAGCGTGGGGCGCGACTTCCAGTTCAGACGCTGCATGCCCTCGGCGATTGCGCCGGATGAGACCAGGATGACCTCATGGCCCTGCGCACGGAGTGCCGCAATCTGGCGTGCCCAGTTGCCCAGCGCGCCCAAGTCCAGTCCCGCTCCCTGATTCGTCACCAGACTGCTGCCTACTTTGACGACGATACGTTTGCATTGTGACAATACGGTGGTCATGGTGGTGTCAGATGGTGCTTGCGTCGGATTCTTGTGCGCTTTCTGCAGCGGCCTGCTGTTCCAGATCGTTCATGGCCTGCAAATGCTCCATGATGGCGAATGTCAGTTCTTTGCACCCGGAACCGTTGATCGCCGAAATAACGAAATGCCGGTCGAAATCGTCGAATTCCTTGAGGAATGCGGCCACTTTTTCGTCCGGGTTCTCCAGCAGGTCAACCTTGTTGAGCAACAGCCAGCGCGGTTTCTGGTACAGGGCCGGATCGTATTTCTTCAGTTCGTTGAGGATTGCGCGGGCTTCCGCGACCGGGTCGATTCCCTCATACATCGGCGCGATATCGACCAGATGCAACAGCACGCGTGTACGGGCCAGATGACGCAGGAACTGGTGACCCAGTCCGGCGCCTTCTGCGGCACCCTCGATCAGTCCGGGGATGTCGGCGATCACGAAACTCTTCTCGTTCGAGACGCGCACCACACCCAGGTTGGGGTGCAGGGTGGTGAAGGGATAGTCGGCGACCTTGGGGCGCGCGGCCGAAACCGAGCGGATGAACGTGGATTTTCCGGCATTGGGCATGCCCAGTAATCCCACATCGGCCAATACCTTGAGTTCCAGTTGCAGCTCGCGTTCCTCGCCGGGCGTTCCGGGGGTGCACTGGCGCGGCGCACGGTTGGTGCTGGACTTGAAATGGATGTTGCCCAAACCGCCGATGCCGCCCTGGGCAAGCAGAACCTTCTCGCCGTCATGGGTGAGGTCGGCGATGACCTCTCCGCTGTTGATATCGGTGATCACGGTGCCTACCGGCATGCGCAACACGATGTCGTCCGCCCCCTTGCCATAGCAATCCGATCCGCGACCCGGCTCGCCATTCTTGGCGCGATGTATGCGGGCGAAACGGTAATCGACCAGCGTATTGATGTTGCGGTCTGCCTGCGCATACACACTGCCTCCGCGGCCGCCGTCGCCGCCATCGGGGCCGCCTTTTTCGATGTATTTTTCGCGGCGGAAGCTGGCGATGCCATTGCCGCCCTTGCCGGCGAACACCTCGATTTTGGATTCATCTATGAACTTCATGGAGCTTTATATCCAGTTAACGACAGGCCGAGAATTCTGCAAAATAAAAAAGCCCTACCTTGCGATAGGGCTGGTTCGTTCCGGATCGAGCTGGTTAAGCTGCGACGATGGAAACTGTTCTACGCTTTTGCGCGCCTTTGATGGCGAACACAACTTTGCCGGTGATCTTGGCAAACAGCGTGTGATCCTTGCCCATGCCGACGTTTTCGCCAGGGTGGAATTCAGTGCCGCGCTGGCGGACGATGATGCTGCCCGCGCTGATCAGTTCACCGCCGTAGCTTTTGACGCCGAGTCGTTTCGAGTGCGAGTCGCGTCCGTTACTGGTACTGCCGCCGCCTTTTTTTGATGCCATGCTATATGCTCCTTACCGAATTTCGCCAGATTAAGCCGAGATGCCGTCGATGCGGATCTCGGTGTAGT
>DASWTZ010000076.1:0-13656 GCA_036401875.1 Gallionella sp. | reverse complement strand
GCGTTCGGCGGGGTGATGGGCGCGATGGTGCAGACCAGGGTCGCCGACGTGATCCCGTTCGCCCGCCGGGCCCGGGCCGGCGGCATCGTGTCGACCGCGTTCTCGGTCTCCACGGTGGCGGGCGTGCCGCTTTCGCTGTGGATGGTGAACTATTTCGACTGGCGCGCGCCGTTCCTGCTGATCGCCGCGATGGTGGCCGTGTTCATGGCGGTCGGCCTGCGCGTGCTACCCGAGTTGCGCCACCACATCAGCACCGAGCGGCAGGCCCACCCGTTCGCCCCGATGTTCACGGTGCTACGCGACGCGAACCACCTGCGTGCGCTGCTGTTCTCCGCGCTGATCATCTCGTCCGGGTTCACGGTGATCCCCTATATCACGGTTTACGCGGTACACAATGTCGGCATCTCGCAGCAGGACATCCCCTACATCTACCTGTTCGGCGGCGCCGCCACGCTGGTCACCGCTAGGCTGATCGGCGCCTGGGCGGACCGACGCGGCAAGGTACTGGTCTACCGCCTGGTCGCGTTCGCCGCGCTGCTGCCGATACTGGCAGTCACCCATCTCGGCGGGGTGCCACTGTGGGTATGGCTGGTCTGCACCACGGCGTTTTTCGTGCTGGTGTCGGGGCGAATGATCCCCGCGATGGCGATCATCTCATCGGCGGCGCAGCCGAAGTTGCGCGGCACCTTCATGTCCATCCACGCCACCGTGCAGTCCTTCTCGATGGGGCTCGCGACCACGCTGGCCGGGTTCATCATCAGCCAGGGGGCGGGCGGGCAGGTGGTTGGCTACGGCCTGGTCGGCTTCGTGGCAGTTGCGGGGAATCTGCTAGCGATCGGGTTCGTTGCGAGGATCGCGATGCGCGACCAGCATGCATTTCCGCGCGATGCAGTATCCAAATGAGGGTGATAACTGAGGGGGAATCTGGAGCGGGTGAACGGGATCGAACCGTCGTATGCAGCTTGGGAAGCTGCCGTTCTACCATTGAACTACACCCGCCTGTAGTAGAATACGGCGCGCATTCTAACACGGCCTCCGGGCACTACCATCAGGATTTCAGAGAGTACCAACGTGATAACGATCACCATCAACGGCGCGGCACGCCAGCTCGCCCAATCCATCAGCATCGCGGCGCTCATCGAGGAGATGGGGCTGGCCGGCAAGCGCATCGCGCTGGAACGCAATGGCGAAATCGTGCCGCGCAGCACTTTCGCCTCGCAGCAGCTGGCTGACGGCGACAGGCTGGAAGTGGTCGTCGCGGTCGGCGGCGGCTGAGCGCACCCCGGAAACAGGCATACACCAGGAACAGGACCATGAACGACAATTTAATCATCGCAGGCAAAAGCTATACCTCACGGCTGCTAGTCGGCACCGGCAAATACAAGGACTTCGCCGAGACCCGCGCGGCACTAGACGCCAGTGGCGCAGAAATCGTCACCGTGGCGATCCGCCGTACCAACCTCGGCCAGAAGGCCGATGAACCCAATCTGCTCGACGCGGTGCCGCCGTCGCAGTTTACCTACCTGCCGAACACCGCCGGCTGCTATACCGCCGAGGACGCGGTGCGCACGCTGCGCCTGGCGCGCGAGCTGCTGGACGGGCACTCGCTGGTGAAGCTGGAGGTGCTTGGCGACGCGCAATCTCTCTACCCGAACGTGATCGAGACCCTCGCCGCCGCGAAGACGCTGGTTGCCGAGGGCTTCCAGGTGATGGTGTATACCTCGGACGACCCGATCGTCGCGAAACAGCTCGAGGACATCGGCTGCGTCGCGATCATGCCGCTGGCCTCGCTGATCGGCTCGGGCATGGGCATCCTCAATCCGTGGAACCTGCAACTGATCATGGACCGCGTGCAGGTCCCGGTGATTGTCGATGCAGGCGTGGGTACCGCGTCCGACGCGGCGATAGCGATGGAGCTGGGCTGCGCCGGCGTGCTGATGAATACCGCGATTGCCGGCGCAAAGAATCCGGTGCTGATGGCCAGCGCGATGAAGAAGGGCGTGGAGGCCGGACGCGAGGCTTTCCTTGCCGGACGCATGACCAAGAAGCTGTACAGCGCCAGCCCGAGCTCGCCCACGGCGGGCATCATCGGATCGGTGCGCAACTAAATACTTTTTTTTCCGCAGATTACGCAGTTTCAAGCTCTTGAAATCTGCGTAATCTGCGGACAGCTATCCCTCTGAAAACCATGACTGAAACCACAGATCCCAGGAACAGGCACATCCGCAGCTACGTGTTGCGGCAGGGCCGCGTATCGCCGGCGCAGCAGCGCGCGGTGGAGACGCTGCTGCCCCGCTTCGGCATTCCCTACGCGGCACAGCCGCTCGACCTCGACCTGGCCTTTGGCCGCAATGCCCCGAAAATACTGGAAATCGGGTTCGGCATGGGCGACAGCACCGCAACCATCGCGCAGGCCCATCCCGAGAACGATTATCTGGCTCTAGAGGTGCATACCCCCGGCGTGGGCAACCTGCTCAAGCTGATAGACACGCGGCAGATCAGCAACATCCGTATCATGCAACACGATGCAGTGGAGGTGCTGCGGGACATGTTAGGCGACGCCTCGCTGGACGGCGTGCACATCTTCTTTCCGGATCCATGGCACAAGGCGCGCCATAACAAACGGCGCCTGATCCAGACACCATTCATCGCGAAGCTGGTGCAGAAGCTCAAGCCCGGCGGCTATATCCACGTCGCAACCGACTGGCAGGACTATGCTGAGCAGGTGCTGGCGGTGCTGGGGGCCGAGCCGTTGCTGGAGAACACCGCGGACGGTTACGCGCCCCGTCCGGCGTACCGCCCACTGACGAAGTTCGAGCAGCGGGGCATCCGCCTGGGACACGGGGTGTGGGATCTAGTGTTCAGGCGCAGGAGGTAGCGGTCAGCCGCCGCCGAATTCCTGGTTCGGCGCGCGGCTCAGCAGGGCATCGACCATTTCGGAAGCCAGGACCTGATCGTAGATGATGCGGTACACGGCATCGCAGATGGGCATCTCGACACCGAGCCGCTGCGCAAGCTGGTGCACTTCGCGCACCGTGTAGACCCCCTCCGCCACGTGACCGAGGCGGCGCAGTATCTCCGGCAGCGCGTGTTGCTGCGCCAGCAGCAGGCCCACCTGGCGGTTGCGCGACAGGTCGCCGGTGCAAGTCAGGATCAGGTCGCCAACCCCGGACAGCCCGGACAGCGTTTCCGGCCGGCCGCCTAGCTTCAGCCCCAGCCTGGTGATCTCGGCCAGCCCGCGCGTCAGCAGCGCGGCACGCGCGTTATGGCCGAACCCCATGCCGTCGCAGATGCCGGCGGCGATAGCCATCACGTTCTTCACCGCGCCGCCGACCTCGACGCCAATCACATCGCTGCTGACGTAGATGCGCAGCCGTGCGTGATGCAGGGCCTGCGCCGTATCGCGGGCGAATTTCTCGTCGGCAGCAGCGAACGTCAACGCGGTCGGCATCCCCTTCGCGACCTCCTGAGCGAAACTCGGACCGGACAGCACACCGCGCGGGAACCTCTCCGGCAATATTTCGGCGACGACCTGATGGGGCAATTTCGAGGTCTTTGCCTCGAAGCCCTTGCATACCCAGATCACACCGAAGCTGCGCGGTGATCGCGCCAGCTGTTCCAGCGTCGGGCGCAGCGCCGCAGTGGGCACGGCGACGATGGCCAGTTCCGCTTCGGCCAATGCTTCGCCGAGGTCCGCGCTCAGCTGCAGGTTGTCCGGAAGCGTGATGTCGGGAAGATAGCGCAGATTGGAGTGCGAGATGCGCATGTCGTCGACCTGCTCCTGGTCGCGCGCCCACAGCGTCACGTTGTGCTTGCCGGCCAGGCTGATGGCCAGGGCAGATCCCCAGGCGCCGGCGCCGATTACGGTGATATTCATCTCAGTCGCCCCACACGTCTTCGCTGCGCACAAAGCCGTTATTTCCGTCGCGGTGACGCACCTTGATCCATCCCGCGCCGGTCGACTCGATCATTTCCAGCGCGATCTGCTGACGCACCTGGAACACCCGCGCCGCGCCGGAATCCGGCTCGGCGCGGACATCGACCAGCGGCTTCAACGCATAGACGTAGCGCGCATTGCTCAGCGCGCGCTTTTCGATCCAGTACAGGCCGCCGGAACGGTCGCGCACCTTGACCCAGCTGTTGAGCGTGACGATCTGCTCGAACGGCATGTAGCGGTTCACCACAAAGAGTTTTTTCGACTTGATCGACGGCGCTTCGTAAAGGATCGCGCTGGGGTCGCGGACCGACACGAAATCCACCGCATAGGCGGCTCCCGTGCAGCCCAGCAGAACGGTCAGCAGTTGCCAGCGTATTGCCATCAGCGGTCTCATCAATGCGGCTTTGCCCCACCGGCAGAATCGACTTGGTGTTGCCTTTGCTGCTGGTAGAGCGATTCGAAGTTGATCGGATTCAGCAGCACGGGCGCGAATCCAGCACGGATAGACACATCGGAGACCACTTCGCGCAGGTAGGGGAACAGGATGTTCGGGCACATCACCGCAAGGATAGGCTCAAGATCATCCGCAGCCACGTTGCGTATCTGGAATATCCCGGCCTGCCTAGCTTCGATCAGAAACATGACCTTGTCGCCGATTTTCGCGGTTACCGTGGACGTGACAACCACTTCGAACACGCCCTCGCTCAGCGTGGCCGCCTGGGTATGCAATTGCAGGTCGATCTGCGGGTTTTCCCGCTCCAGGAATATCTGCGGCGCGTGCGGGATCTCCAGCGACAGATCCTTCACGTATATCTTGTCCATGCCGATCATCGGCGGGCTGTTTTCCTGCGCTATTGCGGCCATGCCATTTCCCTTCATTTAGCCAAAAGGCCGTCCAGCTTGCCTTCCTGGTCCAGCGCGGCCATGTCGTCATACCCCCCGACGTGCTCGCCGTTGATATAGATCTGCGGCACGGTGCGGCGTCCGGTTTTCTCCATCATCTCGACTCTCAGTTCGGGATGCAGGTCCACGCGGATCTTCTCGATCTCACTAAAACCCTTGCGTGCCAGCAACTGCTCGGCACGGACGCAGTACGGGCACACCGCCGTGCAATACATCAATATCTTTGCCATGTTATTTCTTCAGAGGGAGATTGTGTTTTTGCCAGTTCATCACGCCACCGGCCAGATTGTAAGCCTGCGTGAAACCCTTCTTGCCCAGCAGCGCGCAAGCCGTGCCCGAACGGTTTCCGCTGCGACACACCACGACAATTGGCTGGTCGCGGTACTTTTCCAGCTCGCCGATGCGCTCGCCTAGCTTGCCCAGCGGGATCAGTTTCGCATTCAACAGATGCCCGGCCTTGTATTCAGACTCCTCGCGCACGTCCAGCACGAATGCGTTCTTGTGGTTGATCAGCTGCAGCGCACCGACATGATCGACCTCCTTGATGCCACGAATGCGATTCCCGAAAATCGACCAGAACAGCATGAATCCGCTCAGCAACGCGATGACGATGGGGAAAAAGTTTGCTCCGATAAATTCCACTTGTTTCTGCTCCTGATGTTCAATTTGCGAATTGTAGCAGAGCCCACGTACGGACATTTGCCGCTCCGCCGCCATAAAAGGAAAACCCACACCTACCCGGCCATGGCCGGGCAGGTGTGGGCCTGGACTGCCTGCGCAATCCTTTTGTTTAGCAGGAACCCCTCACGCCGAACTTCGCGAGTATGCTGTTCAGCGGGCAGACTTGAGTGAAGCCGCTCTGGAACAGGTTCAGGCCAACAAACGCCGTAAAGAACAGGAAATAGCTGTGCACAAACAGCGGGCTCGCTTCAACACCCAAAGCCAGGGACAACAGGATAAAGGTACCTGCGACGATACGGACGATACGTTCTGCACTCATTTTAATACTCCTTATGGGTTGGTTATGGATTACGGATACTTCTTGTACAGCGTGGCGTAATACAGCACCGGAATTACTACCAGCGTCAGCACGGTAGACACCAGAATTCCGAAGATCAGTGACAGCGCCAATCCGTTGAAGATCGGGTCGTCAAGAATGAACACCGCGCCCAGCATCGCCGCCAGTCCGGTCAGGATGATGGGCTTGGCGCGCGCACCCGCTGCCGCGATCACCGCATGCTGCAGGTCCACTCCGTCGCGCAATTGCAGGTTGATGAAGTCCACCAGCAATATCGAGTTACGCACGATGATGCCGGCGAGGGCGATCATGCCGATCATAGAGGTCGCGGTGAACTGCGACCCGAACAGGGCATGCCCCGGCATCACGCCGATAATCGTCAGCGGGATCGGCGCCATGATGATCAGCGGCACAAGGTACGACTTGAATTGCGCCACCACCAACAGGTAGATCAGCAGCAGGCCAACACCGTAGGCGATGCCCATGTCGCGGAAGGTCTCGAATGTCACCTGCCACTCGCCGTCCCATTTCAGCGCGTACCCTGCATAGGGGTCGCTGGGCTGGTTGAAGTAGTAGGCCTCAAGGGTACCTCCCTGCTCGAGCTCCATGCCGCTCACGTCGCTGTTGATGCCGAACATGCCGTACAGTGGGCTGTCCAGTTTGCCGGCCATATCGCCGAACACGTACACGACAGGCAGCAGGTCCTTGTGGAAGATCGGATGGTCTCTCGTAGCGCGAACGACCTGGACAACCTCGGACAGCGGAACCAGCACCCCGTCGCGGGCGCGCACCTTGAGCTTGAGTATCTCCTCGATGTCGCTACGCCGCTCGGCGGGCAACCCAATGCGCAACGGCGGCGCATACTTCGAGTTCTCGTCGTGCAGCGAGGACACGTTTTGGCCGGACAGCGCCACGCCGATCACGTCCACGATGTCACGGGGTGCGACGCCCAGCAGCGCAGCCTTACTCTGCATGACCTGTACCTGCAGTTTCGGCGCAACTTCGGCAACGCTGTCGTCGATTGCCACGATGCCCTCGTTCTGACCAAACTGCTCGCGCACCTTGCCTGCTATCTGCCGCGCACCGTTATAGTCCGGGCCGTAGATCTCGGCGACGATAGGCGACATCACCGGCGGGCCGGGCGGCACCTCGACGATCTTGATCTTCGCGCCCCACTTGTCGGCAATCTTCTTGATCGGCTCCAGTGCGGCCGTGGCGATCTCGTGGCTGGTGCGGTCGCGCAGGTGCTTGTCGCGCAGGTTAACCTGCACATCGCCCTGTTCTGATGCGCTGCGCAGGTAGTACTGGCGCACCAGCCCGTTGAAGTTGATCGGTGATGCGGTTCCGGCATAGGCCTCGTAATCGGTCACTTCAGGGACGGTGGCCAGGTAATCGCCGATCTCGCTCAGCACTGCGCTGGTCTTCTCCACCGCCGTACCTGAGGGCATGTCCACCACGATCTGGAATTCGGACTTGTTGTCGAACGGCAGCATCTTCAGTATCACCAGCTTCACCACGCCCAGCGACACCGCCAGCAGCAGGCCGCCCAGGATCGCCAGCCACAGCTTGCGGCGTGCCTCCTTGCCATGCTCGCGATTCAGGAACGGGCCCAAGCGCTCACGGAAGAAGCGCATCGTCGCGGTATCATGCTCGTCGTGCAGGACCTCGTGTTTCGCGCCGGCGAATTTCAGCACCAGCCACGGCGTGATGATGAACGCCACCGCCAGCGAGATCAGCATACCCATGCTGGCATTGATCGGGATCGGGCTCATGTAGGGGCCCATCAGGCCGCTGACGAAGGCCATCGGCAGCAACGCCGCAATCACCGTGAAGGTCGCCAGTATCGTCGGGCTGCCCACCTCGTCCACCGCTTCCGGGATGATTTCCGACAGCGACTGGTGCGACACCAGCGCACGGCGGCGGTGGATGTTCTCCACCACCACGATCGCGTCATCCACCAGGATACCGATCGAGAAGATCAGCGCGAACAGCGACACGCGGTTCAGCGTGAACCCCCATGCCCAGGATGCGAACAGCGTCAGGGCCAGCGTCAGCAGCACCGCGATGCCCACCACCAGCGCCTCGCGCCTGCCCATCGCGAACCACACCAGCGCAACCACCGCGAAGGTGGCGAACAGCAGCTTCTTGATCAGCTTCATCGCCTTGTCGTTGGCGGTTTCTCCGTAGTTGCGCGTGATGCTGACCTTAACGTCGTCCGGGATCACACTCCCCTTGAGCTCATCGATGCGCGCCAGCAGTTTCTCGGCAATCTCGACCGCGTTCGCGCCCGGCTTCTTGGTGATCGCCACCGTCACCGCAGTAAACTCGCCCTGCGCCGCGATCTGCTTGTCAGCCGCTGCGGGGCCCGTACCCAGCCGCACATAGCTGTTCGGCTGATCGACACCGTCGACCACATCTGCAATGTCGCGCAGAAACACCGGCTTGCCGTCGGATACGCCGACGACCAGCTGCTTCACCTCGCTGACATCGCGCAGGAAACTGCCGGTCTGCACCAGCACCTCGCGGTTGTCGCGCACCAGGCTGCCGGAATTCTGCGATATGTTGGAGGCCTGCAGGGCTGCGCGCACATCCTGTATCGAGAGCTGGTAGGCATTCAGGCTTTCCGGCCTCAGCGACACGCGAACCATGCGCTGCACCGCGCCCAGCGTGCTCACCTCGCGTGTGCCCGGAACGCGCTTCAATTCCGCCTCGATGGCATGCGCCACGTGGGTCAGCTCCTGGCCGCTGCTCAACTCCTGCTCGCGCCACAGCGTCAGTGCAACCACGGGGACATCGTCTATGCCCTTGGCCTTGATGATGGGCTGCGAGATCGCCAGCGTCGGTGGCAGCCAGTCGCTGTGCGAGAGCACCACGTCATAGAGCTTGACCAGCGATGGCACGTGTTCCTCGCCCACCTTGAACTGCACGGTGACGATCGCCATGCCCGGGTGCGACACCGAGTAGACGTGATCGACACCCGCGATCTGCGAAAGCACCTGTTCCGCCGGCGTGGCCACGGTCTTGGCGACGTCCTCGGCCGATGCGCCGGGGTAGGCAATCATCACGTTCGCCATCGTCACGTTGATCTGCGGCTCTTCCTCGCGGGGGGTCACAGCCACCGCGAACGCACCCAGCAGCACCGCCACCAATGCCAGCAGCAGCGTCATCTGCGAGTGCAGGAACTTACTTGCAATGCGTCCGGAAATACCCATTCTATTCACCCCTGTGAGTTAGCTTACTGCGCGGCTTTTTCGGAAGGTTGCGGCTGGACGTTCTTCATGCCGGCCTTGACTGGATCCAGCGCCACCTTCTCGCCCGGATTCAGACCGGCGAGTATCTCCACTGCTCCGTCTGCGGTCCCCTCGCCCAGCCTGACCTGGCGCAGCTTCGCGCCGCCCTCGGCAGCGACGACATAAACGGCGGTGACCTCGCTGCGGCGCAACACTGCGCTGGCCGGTACAACCAGCTTGTTGGCCTTGCCCACGACAAAATGGGCGCGCACAAACATCCCCGGGTAGATTCCAGACTCATTGGCCGGCAGGTAAACCCTCACTTGCGTGCTGTGGGTGCGCGCGTCTGCCATCGGCTGCACAATCACGGACGAGGCCTTGATCCACTTGTTCAGCGAGGGCACTTCCACCATCACCTTGGGGCGCGCGCCGATTTCCTGCAGCCTGTGCTGCGGGACGTTCACGACGACGCGCATCTCAGACGGGTCGAAGCCGACCATCATTGGCTTGCCGGGGACCACCATCTCGCCCACCTCCACCAGCCGCGCCGCCACGACGCCGCTGTAAGGGGCGATCACCGCGCTGTAGCCATGAGCCAAGCTGGCCTGGCTCTCGCCGGCCTCGCTGGCCGCAGCCTGCGCCCTTGCCATCTGGTAGTCTGCCAGCGCCTTGTCCAGCGCGGACTGGCTGATGTATTTCTGTTCGAATAGCTGCTTCGACCGCTCATAATGCACCTTGGCATTCTGCAACGCAGCCTGCGCCTGCATCACCTGTGCGGTGCTTCCGGCCAGCGCCTGGGCGGTCTCGCGCTCATCTATGCGCAAAATCACCTGCCCCTTTTTGACCTTGCTGCCGACATCGAAATTAATCTCCTTAATGCGGCCGCTGATCTGCGCCGAGACCGTCGATTGATGCGTCGCCTCGACTAAGCCTTCTGCCCCGTAGCTCTGCTCAACCTCGCGGTACGCAACCGTCGCCACACCCTGTTCGCCCGCAGCCTGAGCAGTGGCGGCACCCAGCATCATCAGGCCAAAAATCCACGTTGTTTTCATCTCACACACCCCGCTATTGAGTTATCTAAATAAGAATATACTAATATTCAAGCAAAAAAGCAACTTCCTTGCAGCCATAGACAAGCCAATCAAACGAAACAACCAGGGGGCCAGTACGGCCAAATTATCGGGAAATGCGCCCGATGCGCTGCTCCAGACGAGCAATGTCGTCACGCAGGGTATCCACCTGGCGCGCAAATCCGGCGATCTGACCCGGCTTGGCCAGCAGCGGGCGCTCCTCCGTCCAGTACTCCGAAATAGCCTGTGATAGACCCAGCAACGCACCGCCCAGTTGCTGCCGCATGCCGTTCATGCCCTGCACAATGCGTTCCGCAGCGATGTCGCCGGTGACATGACTCAGGTCCTCGGCCGCATCCCAGCGCAGGCCGCGCGACAGGAAGAAGATTTCAGTAAGCAGGGCCGCATCGCCTTCGCCGGTAACCTCGGCGTAAGCCTTCTCATCGTGTAGCGCCAGCCTCGGCAGCAGCGACGGCGCGACCGCGCAGCGTGCATCGGCGGTCGCCTCCGCACCGGCCGCGCGAAGCATGCCGTCCTCGCCCACGGTGCATGAAAAAGAAAACGGCGCGATGTCGAATCGCGCCGTCTTGCCCGCGAAGCGGGTCAGCCGTTTGGATGCCCAGCCGTTCTGTGCAAGCAGGTGGTTCAATGCTGCGACGGCAGGCTGGGCGAACATAGGATCAGTGCAGCGTGGTTTGCTGGATGCCCGCCAGCAGCCAGACGGAATTGTCGTCTTTCACATTCTTCTGCACATGCCAGATCTCATCGACGCTCTCGACCGGGCCATTGTTCTCGCGCAGTTGCCCGGTGAAGCGCACGCTGGCGATCGCAAAATCGCCTTCTTCTGCCACACCCAGCAGCTCGCCGTTGATTGCGACGACGTCGGTCTTCTGCGGCGCGTCGTCGCGCTCCTGGAATTGCATCGAGATCTCTGCATACATCTCCGGCGTGGTGTATTCGCGGATGTCGTTCAGATCCTTGCGGTCGTTGGCAGCCTGCAGACGGATGAATGAAGTCTTTGCGCTGCGCAGGAAACTCTGCACCGGGAAACCGGCCGGGATATTGCCAGCAGCCGCGGCTGACGCCCCCATCCCTGCCGCCCCGCCGGCAACAGGCTGTGGCACGGATCGGCCATGATCAATTGGCGCGCCCGCGCCGGCATATTGCATCGCCGGTGCCTGTGGCTTACGGAATTTGGCGATCAGGAACATGATCACGGCCGCGGCGAGCAACGCCATCAGGATACCGCCCAGCGCGCCATCCAGCCCCATGCTGGACATCAGCGCGAACAGGCCTGCACCGAGTGCCAGGCCGGCCAGCGGGCCCAGCCACTTGTTGCCCTGCTGGGCCGGAGGAGTCGCGCCGTTTGCCGGGGCGGGCGCGGCCGCCGTCGACTGCTGTGCCTGTTGCGGCGCCATCGTGCGCTGCTTACCTATGCTGCTGCCGCCTCCCAGGCGTTTGGCTTCCGCGGTTGCGGTCATCAGGCTGAGGCTGGTCAGGGCTATCGTCAAAATCAGCAAAAATCGTTTCATGTATTCCTCGTTGGTCAAAAAGTTACATAAGTGTGCGCAGTATAGCAGCCGACACCCCGTTCCAGCGGCGTTCTGCACATCAGAACGGCGCTTCGCAGAACACGCTCAGCGCTTCCCCACTGACCGGGTGCGCAAAATCCAGGCTGCGGGCATGCAGCATCAGCCTTTCCGCCTGCCCGGTTCCGTACAGCCGGTCACCCAGTATCGGATGCCCGATGGCGGACAGGTGCAGCCGCAGCTGATGGGTGCGACCGGTGACCGGTTCCAGTTCGATCCTCGATACACTGGTTTCACCGCTACCCCCGACGTGAGGGTTATTGCGGGAATTTTCAAGCCCGAGCACACGAAAACGGGTGAGCGAGGGCTTGCCCTCTACCATATCCACCTTCTGGCGCGGGCGATTCGGCCAGTCCGGGCCGATCGGCAGGTCCACCTCGCCCACCATCGCGGCCATCCGGCCCGCCACCCTTGCCACATAACGTTTACCCACCTGCCGCTCGCGGAACATCGCGGAAAGGCGGCGCTGCATGACCATGCCGCGCGCCAGCAACAACAGACCGGAAGTGCACATGTCCAGCCGGTGGACGGCCAGCACGTCCGGCCAAGTGGATTGCATCCGGCTGATCAGGCAGTCCGCCTTGTCAGCGCCGCGTCCGGGCACCGACAGCAAGCCAGCGGGCTTGTTCACGACCAGCAGGAATTCGTCGCGGTAGATGACAGGACAGTCGTCTCGCGGCGGATTGTAGACAAGCATCAGTGAGTACCCGAACTGCGCCGGGCACTAACCCTTGGCCCAGGTATCCTTCAATGCGACGGTGCGATTGAACACCAGCTTCTTGCCGGGCTGGTGGTCACGGCGGTCGGTGCAGAAATAACCCAGCCGCTCGAACTGGTAGCGTGTCTCGGGCGCAGCATCCCGTACCGAGCCCTCGACCCAGCCCTGCACCACGACCAGCGAACTCGGGTTGAGATACTGGCAGAAATCCACGTCCTTGTCGGCATCCGGCTCTGCAACGGTGAACAACAGGTCGTACAGGCGTATCTCCGCCGGCAACGCGTGCTCGCGCGACAGGAAGTGGATCACGCCCTTAACCTTGCGGCCCTGCGGGTTCTTGCCCAGCGTGTCGTGGTCGATACTGCACTTGAGTTCGACAACTTTGCCGGCGGCATCCTTCACCGCCTCGTCGCAGCGCATCACATAGCTGTAGCGCAGGCGCACCTCCCCGCCCAGAGTGAGCCGCTGCCAGCCAGCGGGCGGTACCTCGGCGAAATCGTCGGCCTCGATGAGCAATTCCTTGCTGAACGGCACCACGCGCCTGCCATACTCGGGATGGCCGGGGTGAAAGTCCGCCTCGCGGGCCTGCGCACCTTCGGCATTGGTGATCGTTACCTTCAGCGGGTTGACGATCGCCAGCACGCGCGGTGCGCGCAGCTCCAGATCGTCGCGGATCGCGCCTTCCAGGATCGCCATCTCGACGCTGTTCTCGCTCTTGGACACGCCGATGCGTTTGGCGAACTCGCGTATGCCTTCCGGCGTGTAGCCGCGGCGGCGCATTCCTGAGATCGTCGGCATGCGCGGATCGTCCCAGCCGCTGACATGCCTGTCATTCACCAACTGCAACAGCTTGCGCTTGCTGGTGATGGTGTTGTGCAGCTCCAGCCGCGAGAACTCGTACTGGCGCGGGTGACATTTGACGCTCACGTGGTCCAGCACCCAGTCGTACAGCGGCCGATGGTCCTCGAATTCCAGCGTGCAGATGGAATGGGTGATGCCTTCGATAGCATCCGAGATGCAGTGGGTGTAGTCGTACATCGGGTAGATGCACCACTTGTCGCCGGTGCGGATGTGGTGCGCGCGGCGGATGCGGTAGATCACGGGATCGCGCAGGTTGATGTTGGGCGAGGCCATGTCGATCTTCGCGCGCAGCACCATAGAGCCGTCGGCGAACTCGCCGGCCTTCATGCG
>DASWTZ010000075.1:0-53029 GCA_036401875.1 Gallionella sp. | reverse complement strand
GGCATATTCCACATAGCCGATGGACCCCTTGATGCGCTGCACATACGAAGCGACACCCTCGTTGCCCTTGCCGCCGGTGCCGACAGGCCATTGCACGGCAGAGCCGGCGCCAACGCCGCGCATCCAGTCAGTGCTGACCTGGGAGAGGTAGGTGGTGACGATGAAGGAAGTGCCGGAACCATCCGCGCGATGCACCACGGTGATGGACTGGTCCGGCAGAGCCACGCCATTGTTGGTGGCTGAGATTTTGGGGTCGTTCCACTTGGTGATCTTGCCCAGGAAAATGTCGGCCAGCACCTCGCCGGTTAGCTTGAGCTGGCCGGGTGCTATGCCTTCGATGTTTGCAACAGGGACTACGCCGCCGATCACAGTCGGGAATTGTGTCAGGCCGAGAAGCTGCAATTCTTCAGGCTTCATGGGCGCATCGGTGGCGCCGAAATCCACGGTTTTGGCCTTGATCTGCTTGATGCCGCCGCCGGAGCCGATCGACTGGTAATTCATGCCCACGCCGGCTTGCGACTTGTAGGCCTCGGCCCACTTGGCATAGACCGGATAGGGGAAGGTCGCGCCCGCGCCGGTGATATCGGTTGCATGGCTTGCGCCAACGAACGCCATCATGGTGGCGGCGGCGATGCTGGTGATGAGCTGCTTGAATTTGCTGTTCATGTGATCTCCATAAATTATGTTGCACCGTTAGACTGATGAAACCGACAACTAACTGCGAGGTGGATATTAGGGGGGCTTTGTTGCAGTTCTATTACAGAAATATTTTATTGCCGCACGCGGCGTTCGATTTCGTCCACGGCGATATGGCGCACATCGCGTCCCTTGACCATATAGACCACATATTCGGACATGTTCTTGGCATGATCGCCGATGCGTTCAATGGATTTTGCGGCAAACAGAATTTCCAGCGCGCTGGAAATGGTCCGCGGGTCTTCCATCATGTAGGTGACGAGATTGCGCATGATGGCGCGGAATTCCTCGTCCACCAGCTCATCCTGATGGATCACATGTGCGACGGTGGAAATATCCAGACGGGAAAATGCGTTTAGCGACTGTTGCAGCATGGCCAGTGCCAGGTTGGCTGCATGGGCTATTTTTTCGAAGCGCGGCAAAGTCAGGCTTTTCTTCAGCGACAGGCTCTTCGCTGTCAGTGCGATCTTCTTCGCCTCATCGCCGATGCGTTCCAGATCGGCAATCGTTTTTATGATCATCATCACCATGCGCAGGTCGCCCGCAGTGGGTTGGCGACGCGCAATGATGCGGGTGCAGGCTTCGTCTATTTCGACTTCAAGTGCATTGACGCGGCGGTCATCGGCGATAATGCGGTCCATCAACGCTCTGTCACTTCCCCCGATTACGCTGATGGCGCGCCAAACCTGTGTGCCTACCAGTTCGCCCATGAGCAGCACGCGATCGCGCACGGATTCAAGTTCGGCATCGTACTGTCTTGATGTATGTTCACTGCTACCCATCTGTTTATTCCTGAATGGCTTTGATAGCGGGCGATACTAGCCATGTGATGTGACGTTATTGTTACCGGCACTCATCGCGCTCATTTATACCGTCCGCACATGGATTCATGTTGTTGTAACAATCCACGATTACGATTCATCAGGAACCGGCACTGAACCGGTTGAACTGGTGCCGGAAATAAGCTTGTGCTTTCCGCTGCCGCAGGTAACGCCAAATCCTTTTCACACGAAAGTCATCAGGAAAAATACAATATGCTCAGGTTGCAGAATCTCACGATCAAATTACGGCTGGCCATTGCGATTGCCGCCATGTCGTTTCTGTTGCTGATCATCGGCGGCATCGGCCTGTACGGGATGGGCAAGGCCAAGGACGAAATGCTCGTCATGTACAGGAACAGCGTGAATACCGCGCAGCAGCTTTCACAAATCCAGCGATTGCTGTTCAGGAGCCGGATGAGTATTGCCGATTCATTGGCAAATCCATCGCAGGGCGGCATCGAGAAAAGCACTTCCGAGGTGGAACGGAATATTGCCGAAATCAATGGGATATGGGAGACATATCTGGCCAATGAATTCTTATCAAGGCTGGATATTCATTTGACCGACAACTTTTCAAAGTCCAGGAAGCTGTTTGAGGATGATGTCCTGATCCCGGCAGTTGCGGCACTCCGTGCCAATAACCTGGCACTGGCAGACCAGATCCTGTGGGAGAAGGTCGATATGCTCTATAAGGCGGTCGATGCCGATCTGCAGGCATTGATGCAGATGCAGACGGATGATGGAAGACAGACCTACATCGATTCGGTAAGTCGTTATGAAACAACCCGCAATATTGACATTGCCATTATCCTGACCGGTGTTGCCCTGTCGCTGTGGTTGGGGGTCACCATGTTCCTTGCGATCACCCGTCCCCTGGAACAGGCGTTGAATCTGGCCAGCGCAGTCGCGCAGGGCGATCTGACACGCGACATCGAGGTGACCACCAGGGATGAGCTCGGGCAGCTGCTGCAGGTACTCAAGGAGATGAACGAAAATCTTGCGGGCATTGTCGGGGGCGTACGTTCATCCTCCGAAGTCATTGTCGCCAGTACACGGGAAATCGCTGCGGGCAATCACGATTTGTCGTTTCGTACCGAGGAACAGGCTACACACCTGGAGGAGATTTCTTCCAATATGCAGGAACTGACTTCGACGGTCAGGCAGAACGCAAAATATGCCGAGCAGGCCAATCAACTGGCGGCCAATGCATCAAGCGTCGCGATCAGGGGAGGGCAGGTAGTCGGGGATGTGGTGAATACGATGGCATCGATCAGCGATAGCTCCAGGAAGATCGTGGATATCATCGGCGTCATCGAAGGCATTGCATTCCAGACCAATATCCTCGCGCTTAACGCGGCGGTGGAAGCTGCGCGTGCCGGAGAGCAGGGCCGAGGTTTTGCGGTAGTGGCAGGTGAGGTGCGCAATCTGGCACAGCGTTCAGCGGCGGCGGCCAAGGAAATCAAAGGCCTGATAGACGATTCCGTGAACAAGGTCGGTGCCGGTTCCATGCAGGTGGATCAGGCCGGCACAACGATGGCAGAGATTGTCCAGGCGGTGAAGCGCGTCACCGACATCATGGCCGAGATCGCGGCAGCTTCGGGCGAACAGAGCGCTGGCATCGAGCAGGTGAATCAGGCTATCGCGCAGATGGATGCAACCACCCAGCAGAACGCGGCGCTGGTTGAGGAGGCAGCCGCTGCCACACAGTCGATGCGCACTCAGGCGGACAACCTGACCTCGGCGGTGGGTATTTTCAAGCTCGGCACAGCGCATGAGCAAACGCCGGCGGTTGCGAAACAGGCACTTGCCAGCCAAGCTTACAAACGGCCTTCTGGCAAGCCGGAAAAGAAAATTTCACAAATCAGGCAGGTCGCGCTGGTCAACGACGAGCGCAAGGTAGTTAGGCTGAAGGCAAGAAAAATTCGCGGGTACGAAGAAGGTGAATCATTGGAACATCGTGCTTGATTGGATCCTTGCAAGCGCTTAAAAGTACGCATCGGTGGAACAAAACGCCCTTCCTCGGGAAAGGGCGGTCAATGCGACGATACCGCAATGTTTATCCGGGCGGTCAGGCCTGGCCTTTTTCAAGTTCTGGCGCTGTAGTTGCTTTTGCAGCGATGCCTGTTGCCGGCTTGGCTGCGGGCTTGGCGATTCCAGTCGCCTTGGCAGGTGTTCTGGTGGTCGTCGCGGGTTTTGCGGTTGCTTTAGTCTTGTCGGTAGCCATCTATTTCCCCTTGAGATATTGGAAGTTCCGCAAAAAGTGTATGCCATTCATGCGGGAGGCAATCCTGGGTTGTGCGCTCCGGATATTCGGTGCTCTAATGGCAACCATATTTTCACACTTATCGAAATATGGAAACGAGAAAGTTGAGGTCGGCTCAGGTGGTAGAAACCTTGTCGGCGCTGGCGCAACCCACGCGCCTGGCGATCTATCGGGCGTTGGTGGCATCCGGGCCGGAAGGAATGGCTGCGGGCGAGGTGGCTATAAAGCTGAAAGTTTCGCCGGCAACCATGTCGTTCCATTTCAAGACGCTCAGCCATGCAGGGTTGATCGAGAGCAGGCAGGAGGGGCGTTTTGTCTATTATTCGGCGAACTTCGCGGTGATGAACGGCATGGTGGAGTACCTGACCGAGAATTGTTGTGGCGGTGATCAGGCCGCCTGCAAGGTGTCTGTAAAAAAATGTTGATAACGTTAATAAAGGAAATGCAATGAATGAGAAACAATACAACGTGTTGATACTGTGTACCGGCAATTCCGCGCGCAGCATACTGGGCGAGGTTCTGTTCAATACATTGGGCAAGGGCAGGTTCAAGGCCTGGAGCGCCGGCAGCAAACCCGCGGGGCGGGTCAATCCGGGTGCGCTGGAGTGGCTGCAGCAGCATGGACACAGTACTGAAGGGCTGCGCAGCAAGAGCTGGGACGAGTTCGCCGTTCCGGGTGCGCCGGAATTCGACTTCATCTTCACCGTGTGCGACAACGCGGCCGGCGAAGCTTGCCCACTGTGGCTCGGCAAACCCGCCACCGCACACTGGGGGATTCCCGATCCGGCGCATGTCGAGGGCGACGAAGCGCGCCGCGCAGCGTTCAAGAAGGCCGCCGAGCAATTGGCGCGGCGCATCCAGATGTTCATGAGCCTGCCGATCGAAACACTGGACAAGCTCACGCTGAAAGAAAAACTCGCCGAGATCGGCCGCATCAGGGACTAGATCATGAACCTGTTCGAACGCTATCTGACTCTGTGGGTAGTCCTGTGCATAGTGACGGGGGTGCTGCTCGGACAATTCATGCCAGACATGTTCCAGGCCGTCGCCGCGCTGGAAGTCGCCAAGGTCAACATCCCGGTCGGCGTGCTGGTATGGGTGATGATCATCCCGATGCTGCTGAAGATAGATTTCGGCGCATTGCACCAGGTGAGGGCCCATGTGCGCGGCATCGGCGTCACGCTGTTCGTCAACTGGGCGGTCAAGCCTTTTTCGATGGCCTTCCTCGGCTGGCTGTTCATCCGCCATGTGTTCGCCGACTACCTGCCGCAGGACCAGCTCGACAGCTATGTCGCGGGTCTGATCCTGCTGGCGGCTGCGCCCTGCACCGCGATGGTGTTCGTGTGGAGCAACCTGGTGAAGGGCGATCCCTATTTCACGCTGTCCCAGGTTGCGCTCAACGATACCATCATGATCTTCGCCTTCGCGCCGCTGGTGGCGCTGCTGCTCGGCATCGCCAGCATCGCCGTGCCGTGGGACACGCTGTTCGTCTCGGTGCTGTTCTACATCGTGATCCCGGTGATCGTCGCGCAACTGTTGCGCGGTCGATTGCTGGCAAAGGGCGAGGCGGTGTTTGCGCGGGCGATGGAGCGCATCGCCCCGTTCTCGATGGGCGCGCTGCTGGTGACGCTGGTACTGCTGTTCGCGCTGCAGGGCAACGCCATCGTCGCGCAACCGCTGGTGATCGCGATGCTGGCCGTCCCCATCCTGATCCAGGTTTTGTTCAACTCCGGTCTGGCCTACTGGCTGAACCGCCGCTTAGGCGTGGTGCACTGCATCGCGGCTCCGTCGGCGCTGATCGGTGCGAGCAACTTCTTCGAGCTGGCCGTCGCTACCGCGATCAGCCTGTTCGGCTTCCAGTCAGGCGCGGCGCTGGCCACCGTGGTCGGCGTGCTGATCGAGGTGCCGGTGATGCTAATGGTGGTAAGGATCGCCAATAACACGAAGCATTGGTATGCGATGGGAAAGCAGGTAATTTGAATCGGAAGCAATTCAGAGTGAATTGGAATTTCGGGTTAAAAAAACGGCACCCTTGTGGGTGCCGGTCAGGTGGGGTCATACACGAAATGCTTGCTTGCCCACACAGAGGCTGGAAGCAGTTTCTATGTAACGAAGGCGTACGATATTAACCGCCCTTCGTTACATCAAGATGACATGCTGCATTGCAGCAAGATGACATGCGGCGTTTCGATTATGATTTTTTGGGCGATAAAAAACGGGACTCAGTTGAGTCCCGCTTCTTTGTTGCGTCCGATCGTTCGATCAGAAATTCTGCTGCACGCCCAGTGAGAGCACAGAAGGTGATGTGCCGAAACCGGAATTGCTGGTGCCAGCAGCGGTGCTCTGCGAGAAGCCGTAGTTGATGCCCTTGCCGTTGGTGATCTTGGAGAAGATCGCATAAACCTTGGTGTTCTTGCTCAGGCCGTAGTCGTAGCCAACGGAGACCTGGCTGGCATCGCTGTTTGCGATCTTGGCTGCGCCGCTGCCGATCTCGCCAGATTTACCGACTGCAGCTTTAACCGCACTGTTGCCGAACTTGAACTGGCCGCTAATGTATGCCGCAGTATGACCGTATTTGCTGTCCTTGTTCGCTGCCAGATCATCGGTGGTCTTTTCATATACGACACCTACCGAAAATGCATCCTGGGAGAATCCAAAGCCAACCTTGGTCGCAGACTCGGTGTCCCCGCTGGTGGCGATCGCAGCGCTTTCCAGTTTGTGCGACTCGTAGCCGACTGCGGCGTAGATCGGGCCTGCACTGTACGACACGGACAAGCTCGTCGCGCTGTCGTTTGCCTGCGTATCGTTGGTATTGGCTTCTTTCAGATTGACCAGTGCAACGGCTGCTGATACACCGCCGAAGCTCGGGCTGATGTAAGCCAGAACATCGGTTGGGCGACCGTCGAATGCGGCAACTGCGGAGGTGGTTTTAACACCGCCGAGCAGCGAGCGGTTGTCGGCGATGCTGTCGCCGAATACGTCCAGCTTACGTGTTGCGAGCTTATACGGGGTGTCATGGATACCAAACAATATGGTACCTGCGATATCGCTCTTCAGCCCGGCAAAGGTATTGCGGCTGGCAAAGGTGTTCTTGGCTGCGGCATCGATGTCGATCTGCTGCTCGACCTGCCAGATCGCCGACAGGCCATTGCCCAGATCTTCACCGCCCTTGAAGCCGAATTTGGAAACGTTGCTCGATACGACGCGCTTGCTTACGCCTTTGATGGCGGTCGCGCCATTGGCGGTATTCATGCCGTCGCCGGTGTTGATCATGTCGTAGGACACGTCGGCCTTGCCATAAAACGTGAAATTGCCATTGTCGGCCATGGCCTGTATAGGCAATGCGATTGCTGCAGTCAGCGCAACAACGATCAGTTTCTTTTGCATCATTTTAAGATTCTCCCGATTTATTAAGAGCCGCCAAATTGCGACACAGGCATGTTATTTGTCGAATATGACAAGCTCGTTAAGCAAATATGACAGTTTTGTTGCAGGAGGCTGTTGCTGTGAATTTTTTGATTCTGCCGATTGGGAAAATAGACGGCAGTGAGTCTGTCGCCCGGAGGCGGGATGGGAAGATTCGGAGGTTATCTGGAGAGCTGCCTCAATGCCGGATCGATCAGCAGGGCGTAAGAGGACTGGGATGACAGCCTGTCTTGCGCCGCGTAGGCATGGGCTTGGGGTGCAACTTTGTGCCGGCGGATATCTAATCGATACAGCCCCTGCGCAACGCCCCCCTGGGCGGCGCGCGCTAGCACGCGACGATTTTCACTGAGTGCTGCCTGTAGTGGCGGGGTGAACACCACCAGAGCATTGATGTGACGGGCACACAGGATTTTCCAGACGGACCTCAGCAGTGTGGGCTCGCCGGTCAATGCAGCGGCGGTGCTCAGTCGCCCCCATTCATCCTGATAGCGCAGCGCGATTGGGCAGACCCTGACGCCGGCATCGATGGCTGGTTGAAACGGCGCCGAATGAAAGTGTCCCGCATGCTTGCCGTTTGTCGGCTGACTTTCGGGAAACACTGCGATGGATTCACCCTGTTTGAGCAATTCGCCGATCAGCAGATTGGCTGACGAAGGTTCTTTTGCGGCGGCGCGTGCAATGAAAATGGTGCTACTGCGTCGGCGCAACCAGCTGGCGATGGAGCCTGAGTGGGGTGCTAAGCTGTCTGTGAGACTAACCGGATTGATCGCACACAGCACAAAGGTGTCCAGCCATGATACCCGGTTCGCGGCGATCAGGCAGCCGCCTTCGCTGCGAGTAGGTTGTTGTCCCTCGATCTGGATGCCGATGTTGAGAATATGGAGCAGTTTCCGGTTCCAGGCTTTCATGATCCGGTTCTGGGCGGACTGATTGAGATATGGGTGAAGGAGCGCCAGCAGCGTCCAATGAACAAGGTGCAGGGAAAGCCGTGCTCCCCTGATAACGCCGCGCAATATGCGAGAGAATTGGTTATCCATACTTTACCTCCATCAATTCATGCTGAGTCCTGGTTGCCTTGTGTGAGTGCAGTCGCTGCCGTTTGATAAACAGGCTATTTCCGGGTTTGTTCTTGGCCCTTTCTTTGGCGATCACGGCTGCCGCAGCGATTTCGTGCCGTGACGGGAACATTTCCGGGGTTACCCAGATGATGCCGATCGACAGCGTGGGCTGCATATGGTGTGCAGTGTCACCTTGGCTGCTTGCGTTCAAGTGGCCGCCGATGGCGCGATGTCCGGTTTCGGTCAGCGCCGCCGATGTCTTAGTGAAGGAAGCCAACACTTGTTGGCAGCGCTTCTCCCAATCGTTGCTTTGCATGACCATGACGAAGTCATCTCCGCCGATGTGTCCTATAAAGTCGAGCCTGGGGTCGCAGGCCAGCCCCAGCAATCGGCCAGTAAGCTGGATCGCTTCATCCCCCTTGGCGTAGCCGTAGGTCTCGTTGAAGGCGCTTAGATCGTCAAGATCGGCATGGCAGACGGCAAATGATTTGCCCTGATGCAACAACTCTTCAATATGCGTATTGACTGGCACGTTTCCGGGTAATGAGGTAAGCGGATCGGCATAGCGCGCACTTTCGATCTGCAGCCGGGTGATTTCGCGCAGCAGGCTTTGCGCATCGCCCAGGCCAATGTAACGCCCCTGGTCAGTGATGATGAAATTCGCAATCAGGTGCGCGCTGTCGGATTCGGTCAGAAAGAGGCTTAATTCCTGGATGGCGGTGGACTTGTCAACCAATAACGGTTCGTTGTTGCACCACGTACCCGACTCGCGGTGCACCAGTTCGCCGGCAGCCATGCTGGCCATGTAATGCTGTCGCTCGATCAATCCTGCCGGAACGCCGTTCCTGACAACCGGGATGGCACGCAGGCTTGCATCGGACGAAAAACGCGCCTGAATTTTATCCATTCCGGTTTCCGGGTGGGCGGGTTCTATATAGCGCAGCAGCTTTTCGGTGGTGATGTTGTGCGAGACATTCATATTGGCAGATGCCGAATATGAGTGGGCCGCAAGATTGATCTGCGCACTCACCATGGGCGTCGCGGTCAATGGGGGGGTAGGGCTGGGGCGGGCGATGAAATAGCCTTGTCCGCAGGCGATGTCCAGGTTGCACACGACCTGGAGCTCGCTACTGGTTTCGATCCCCTCGGCTATCACCTGGGTGCCCGCGCTTTCTGCAATTTGTTGTATCGAACGCAAAAACTGCTGCTTGAGCGGGTCGGTATTCACCCCCTGTACGAAATGCATATCCACTTTGACAAATTCAGGGCGCAGTTCCGACCACAGGCGCAAACTCGAAAAGCCTTCGCCCAAATCGTCTATCGCAATCTGGAAGCCCATTTCACGGTAATGCAGCAGCGCGTTGCGCATGCCCTGAAAATCAAAAGTCGGCTGGTTTTCAGTAATTTCAATGATCACCCGTGCCGGATCGAGGCCGATCTTTTCAAGATAAGCCAGTGTTTGCCCGTTTTTGAAGCTGGGGTGTGTAAGCGCTTCGGGGCTGACATTCAGGAATAGTTTGCCGGGCAAATCCAGCGCGGCAAACGACTCAAGCACGATCTGTCTGCTTAACATCTCAGTTTCCAGCGCAAGGCCCTGTTGCTTGGCAACGGCAAAAAGGTTGATCGGCGAATGCAGCAGGCTGTCTGCCGGGCCGCGTATCAGCCCTTCGTAGCCCAGAATCGTCCCCCGGGACAGATCCATGATTGGCTGGAAAAGGGCCGATAGATTGCGCTGATCCAGTATGTTTTGCAGTGTTTTCATCATATAAGGCGTTGCGTCCGGGAAGGTGGAATGCGGGGAAGCTTAGTCCCCCTATATTTCAATCAGGTTAATTTGGTGTTGCAGAATCGTTACAGTGACTCGACCGGAAGGCTGCCTAAAATTTAGGTTGAACATTCCTGCTTACTTGGGTAGAATCCGCGCTCTTTTGAAATCGGTTGGAGTAGAACCATGGCACGTGTATGTCAAGTGACGGGAAAAGGCCCGATGAGCGGGAACAACATTTCCCATGCGAACAACAAAACCAAGCGCCGCTTTTTGCCTAACCTGCAGCGTCGCCGTTTCTGGGTAGAGAGCGAGAACCGCTGGGTTAGCCTGCGTTTGACCAATGCTGCGCTGCGCACTATCGACAAGAACGGTATCGATTCCGTACTGTCCGACCTGCGTGCCCGCGGCGAGAAAATCTAAGGAGTCTGGAAAATGCGCGAAAAAATCAAACTGGAGTCCAGTGCCGGTACCGGTCACTTCTACACCGCGACCAAGAACAAGAAGACCACACCTGAAAAGATCGAAATGAAGAAGTTCGATCCAAAGGCACGCAAGCACGTCATGTACAAGGAAACCAAGCTGAAGTAATTCAGACTGGCTTTGTCGTACAAAGAAAAAACCCGCTCAGGCGGGTTTTTTGTTGAGTGCCGCGGTTAACCAGTTAATCACCGCCGCCGCAGCCGCTCCCGCCGTCGCCGCCGCCATCCTCGCCAGAACTGCCGTCGCCCGAAGGCGAGTCGCCGAACCCGTCGGTCGAGCCGTCGTAGCTGGAGTCGGAAAAGTCCCCGCCACAATGCACCGTTCCGCTGCTGCCGGTACTGTCCCTACGCAATGCGTCGCAATTTGGCGTATAGCGGAAGCCGTTGGCGATGTTCAGCTTGGTGTCCAGCGCGAACAGCAGCGGCAGCCGCGTCGGCTGGCGCGGGTTGATGTTCTCCACCTGAGACTGCTTTGCCTGTCCAGTTAGATATTTCCGCAGTCCGGAGGCGCTTTGGTTCGCCATGAACCAAAAATATCTTGATGGTTGCGCTAGGCATTTTTGCGATTAATGATGTTGGTTAGGCCTGAACCCAGGCCTGCGCTTCCTTGTAATCCGCGAACACCCGGATGTCCGCGTCGACGAAGATCCGCGACAGCCAAGCTGTCCACGTGATCCACTGGTCGCTGGTGACGACGGCGATCTTGCTGAAGTCGTGGTTGTGTTCGCGCCCGAAAAATTTGATCTCTTCCCATGCGACATCCACGGTGTAGCCGACCATCGCGCGCAGGTCGAGCAACAGGTTCACCGGGCCGGGCGTCTTCAGTTTGTACAGGGACTGTTCCTCGAAGGTCTTAAAGTCGGTGAGCGTGAATTCGCCCAGCACGGCGGCATTGACCAGGCTGGAGGTTTGTTCGATGGTGATCATGCTGTTCTTCCTTGTTAGTGTTTCGGACTCAGCCGCAAGCTTAACACACCGCCCGCGATGATGAGGCCCATGCCCAACCAGTTGGAGGGCGACAGCGCCTCGTCCCACAGCAGCATGCCGAACAGGCTGGCGAACACGATGGTGCTGTAGGACAGGCTGCCGGCGACCAGCGTCTTGCTGGTGCGGTAGGCGCGGGTCATCGCCAGCTGCGCCAGCGTGGCGCTGGCGCCCAGTCCGAGCAGGATAGGCAAGTTGTGCAGCGTGACAGGATGGATGTCGCCGACCAGCATCGTGACGCCGCTGGCGGCCGAGGCGATCAGGCTGAAATAGAACACCACGCGACCTTCCGGTTCGCCCATTGCGCCGAGCTGGCGCACGTTGAACATCGCGATGCCGGCGAGGAAGCCGGAGATCAGGCCGAGCAGGCCGGGGATGAGCTGGTCGCGCGCCAGCGTCGGGTGCAGCAGCAGCACGACGCCGGCAAAGCCCAGCATGATCGCGAATGACAGCGGCGCGTGGAAGCGCTCCTTGAGTACTCCCATCATCAGCAGCGTGAGGAACAGCGGCGAGGTGTAGTTCAGCGTCACGGCGGTCGCGAGCGGCAGCACGGTGATGCAGTAGAAGAACAGCATCAGCGCGACGGTGCCGGAGATGCCGCGCCACAGATGGCCGCCCAGGTAAGAGGTGGCGAGCGAGCCGCCCTGCCGGCGGATGATGGCGTAGACCAGCAACAGGCCGAGGAAGGAGCGGTAGAACACCAGCTCCATGTCGGAGAAATACTGCGCGCCGAGCTTGACGAACACGCCCATCAGGCCGAACAACAAGCCGGCAACGAGCATCCAGAGGGCGCCCATGCGTGGTTACTTCAGGTGCGGGGCAAGATTGCGGCGCAGATACTCGTGGAAGTGCAGCATGCCGTCCTCGGTGGGCGACTGGTAGGGGCCGTGTTCCTCGATGCCGCGCTGGAACAGCGCTTTGCGTCCTTGATGCATCCTGAGGCAGATGATGTCGTCCTCGACCGCGGTCTCGTTGTATGCCTTCTGTTCGGCCTCCACGTACTCGCGTTCGAACATCACGATGTCCTCGAGGTAGTAGAACTCGACGATGTTGGTGCACGCTTCGGGGCCGCGCGGCACCAGCGTGCTGACGACCAGCGTGCCGGGATACCACTCGACCATGATGTTGGGATAGTAGGTCAGCCAGATTGCGCCGTATTTGGGCAGCTGGCCGCCGTGGTAGCGCAGCACCTGTTCCTGCCATTTGCCGTACACATCGCTGCCTACCTTGCGCAACCCGTTCTTGATGCCAACGGTTTGCACGCTGTACTGTTCGCCGAACTCCCACTTGAGGTCGTCGCAGTCGACAAAATTGCCCAGGCCAGGGTGGAAGGGCACGACATGGTAGTCCTCCAGATAGACCTCGATGAATGTCTTCCAGTTGAACGCATACTCGTCCACCTGGATGCGGTCCAGCATGTAGCCGGAGAAGTCGATCTCCTTCATCACGCCGACACGGGCCAGGTCTTTTGCGACATCGCGCTGGCCCGCGAACAGTAGGCCGTTCCAGTTCTGTAGCGGCGATTTGTTCAGGTGCAGGCAGGGATTTTCGGGGAAGTGTGGCGCGCCGAGCAGTTTTCCGTCGGTCTCGTAGGTCCAGCGGTGCAGCGGGCAGACGATGTGCTGCGCGTTACCGCGCCCCTGCAACATCGTCGCCTGGCGGTGACGGCAGATGTTGGACAGCAACTCAACGCCATTCGGATTTCGCACCAGCATCTGCGCTTCGTTATCGAGCACATGGTAGTCGCCCAGGTTGGGCACCATCAGCTCGTGACCGACATAGTTCGGTCCCAGTTCGAACAGCAGGCGCTGCTCCGCCTCCAGCACGCTGGGATCAAAATACCAGCTGAGTGGAGGTTGAACCTGGGTTGGGGTGAGCTGGGTCAAGTGGGCGATATTGGACATTTCCATATCATCCTGTAATTGGACGTTGCGGTGAGACATGGCCGGATTGTCCCCGAATTCTTTTTGCGGGGCAACAAAAATTGGCCCTGTCAGAGTGGCTTGGGTAAAATGGCTGTCTTTCGCAATGCCGATGCCTGTTAATGCCGGGAGCGTCCCGCTCGGCTCATGCATCTACCAATGAGGTTTTTTAAAAATGGCTGTCAAATCGCAAAAAACAGTGAATTTCGAGTCGGCGATGGCCGAGCTCGAACAGATTGTCGCCGACATGGAGGCGGGCAAGCTGTCGCTGGAAGATTCGCTGGCTGCGTACAAACGCGGCGCGGAGTTGCTGGGTTTTTGCCGTTCCAGGCTGGAGGACGCGCAGCAGCAGGTGAGCGTGCTCGATGGCGGCGTGCTGAAGGAATTTTCCGCCAGCAGCGAAGGACAGGGCTGATGCGCGCGGATTTTCAGGGCTGGATCACTTCACACCAGACCCGTTTCGAGGGGGTGCTGCGCGGGCTGCTGCCGGGCGCCGATGTCGCGCCGCAGCGGTTGCATGAGGCGATGCGCTACGTCGCGCTGGACGGCGGCAAGCGTGTGCGCCCGCTGCTTGCGTTTGCCGCCGGCGAACTGGCCGGTGCCGAACTGGAGCGGGTGAATGTCGCCGCCGCAGCGGTCGAGCTGATACATGTGTATTCGCTGGTTCACGACGACATGCCGTGCATGGACGACGATGTGCTGCGCCGCGGCAAGCCGACCTGCCATGTGCAATACGACGATGCGACCGCGCTGCTGGTCGGCGACAGCCTGCAAACATTGGCGTTCCAGCTGCTCGCGGATCATTGGCTCAGCGACGATGCGTCGCGGCAACTGGAGATGATCAAGCTGCTGGCGATCGCCTCTGGCTCACGCGGCATGGCGGGCGGACAGGCGATCGATCTGGCCAGCGTCGGCAAGGCGCTTACGCTGCCCGAACTGGAATTCATGCACATCCACAAGACCGGCGCGCTGATCCGCGCGGCCATCCTGCTTGGCGCGCATTGCGGTTCTGTATCCACGGCACAACTCGACAAGCTGGATCACTACGGCAAGCTGATCGGCCTGGCCTTCCAGGTGGTGGACGATGTGCTGGACTGCGAGGCGGACACCGCCACGCTGGGCAAGACGGCGGGCAAGGATGCTGACAACGACAAGCCGACCTACGTCAGCCTGCTGGGCATTCAGGGCGCGCGCGACATGGCACAGCGCCTGCATCGCGAGGCGCTCGATACGCTGGCCGGGTTCGGCGATGCGGCGCAGCGATTGCGCGAGCTGGCCGACTTCATCGTGCTGAGAAAATTCTGATGTATTCCCTGCTCAACACCATCAATACCCCCGAGGACCTGCGCCGTCTGGATCGCACGCAGCTGCCGCAGCTGGCGAAGGAATTGCGTGAGTTCCTGGTTGAGTCGGTCAGCAAGACCGGCGGCCACCTGTCATCCAACCTGGGCACGGTCGAACTGACCATCGCGCTGCACACCGTCTACAACACGCCGGAAGACAAGCTGGTGTGGGATGTCGGGCACCAGACCTATGCTCACAAGATACTCACCGGTCGGCGCGAGGCGATGAGCCGGTTGCGCATGGCGGGCGGCATCGCCGGGTTCCCAAAGCGCGAGGAGAGCACATACGACACCTTCGGCACCGGGCATTCCAGTACATCGATTTCGGCGGCACTGGGCATGGCCGTGGCGGCGCAGCTGTCCGGTTCTGAGAGCCGTGCGGTGGCGATCATCGGCGACGGCGCGATGACAGGTGGCATGGCGTTCGAGGCGCTCAACAACGCCGGGGCGATGGACGCGAACCTGTTGGTAATCCTGAACGACAACGACATGTCGATCTCGCGACCCGTGGGCGCGCTGAACAATTATCTGGCCAAGCTGATGTCAGGGCGCTTCTACGCGGCGATGCGGCGCGGCAGCGAGAAGGTACTCAAGGGCATGCCGCCGGTACTGGAATTCGCCAAGCGTGCCGAGGAACACGTCAAGGGCATGGTGACGCCCGGCACGCTATTCGAGGAGTTCGGCTTCAACTACATCGGCCCGATCGACGGGCACGACCTGAATGCCTTGCTCGATACGTTGGGCAACATACGCAAGCTTGAAGGCCCGCAATTCCTGCATATTGTCACGCAAAAGGGCAAGGGGTATGCGCTGGCCGAAGAGGATTGCATGCTGTATCACGGCGTCAGCAAGTTTGACCGCACGCAGGGTGTCGTCGCGAAGGAGTCCGCCAAGCCGAGCTACACCCAAGTGTTCGGCCAGTGGCTGTGCGACATGGCCGAACAGGACGAGCGCATGGTGGGCATTACCCCGGCGATGTGCGAGGGCTCCGGGATGACGGAATTCGCCGAGCGGTTTCCGTCGCGCTATTTTGACGTGGGCATCGCCGAGCAGCACGCGCTGACCTTCGCCGCAGGGCTGGCCTGCGACGGCTACAAGCCGGTGGTGGCGATCTACTCGACGTTCCTGCAGCGCGCGTATGACCAGCTGATCCACGACGTCGCGTTGCAGAACCTGCCCGTGGCGTTCGCGATCGACCGCGGCGGACTGGTCGGCGCCGACGGGGCAACGCACGCGGGCAGCTTCGACCTGTCCTTCATGCGCTGCATCCCCAACATGACGGTGATGACGCCGGCCGACGAGAACGAGTGCCGCCAGATGCTGTATACCGCGATGCACCTGAACACTCCGAGTGCGGTGCGTTATCCGCGCGGCACCGGCCCGGGCGTGACCGTCGAGGCCGGAATGCATGCGCTGCCGGTCGGAAGGGGCGAGCTGCGCCGCGAGGGCAGACGTGTGGCGATTCTGGCGTTTGGCGCCATGCTGGCTCCGGCCATGGCGGCGGCCGAGCAGCTGGATGCGACGGTGGCAAACATGCGTTTCGTGAAGCCGCTGGATGCAGATCTGGTGTTGCGTCTGGCGCGCGGGCATGACCTGCTCGTTACCGTGGAAGAGAACGTGGTGCAGGGCGGTGCGGGCAGCGCTGTGTCGGAATGCCTTCAGCAGCATGGCGTGGCAACCGCGTCGCTCCAGCTGGGGCTGCCCGACAGTTTCATCGAGCAGGGGGAGCACGGGCAGATGCTGGCTGATTGCGGGCTGGATGCGGCGGGATTGGTCGCCACCATCAAAAACAGATTAACCAACTGATTCAATCGGGAATGGTTATAATACGGCAAATACGCAAATCGACAGGAACTTCAGCATGAATACGCACAAGACCAATTCCATACCCGATGTGCAGAGTTCAGCCGATACCCGCCATCTGGCGATCGACCGGGTGGGTATCAAGGGTATTCGCCATCCGATCATGGTGAAGGACAAAAGCGACGGGGTGCAACACACCGTTGCCACCTTCAACATGTACGTACACCTGCCGCACAATTTCAAGGGCACGCACATGTCGCGCTTCGTCGAGATACTTAACGAGCACGAGCGCGAGATTTCGGTAGAGTCATTCGAGACTATCCTGCGCGACATGGTGGTGCGTCTGGAGGCGAAGTCCGGCCATATCGAGATGAATTTCCCATATTTCGTCAACAAGACCGCGCCGGTCTCGGGGGTGAAGAGCCTGCTCGATTACGAGGTGACGCTGATCGGTGAGATCCTCAATGGCAAACCGCGCGTCACGATGAAGGTGCAGGTGCCGGTCACCAGCCTGTGTCCCTGCTCGAAGAAAATCTCCGAGCGCGGCGCACATAACCAGCGTTCCCATGTCACGCTGTCGATACGCACCAACGAGTTCGTCTGGATCGAGGATGTGATCCGCATCGCCGAGGAGCAGGCGTCATGCGAGCTGTTCGGCCTGCTGAAACGTCCCGACGAGAAGCATGTCACCGAGCGCGCCTACGACAACCCCAAGTTCGTCGAGGACATGGTGCGCGATGTGGCTGCGGTGCTGAATGCCGACAAACGCGTCGATGCCTATGTGGTCGAGTCGGAGAACTTCGAGTCGATCCATAATCACTCCGCCTACGCGCTGATCGAACGGGACAAAACGGCGGAATAACCGTTCTCGCAGCATTATCTGTGTCATGAAACCGATTGCCATCTTTCGCCATGCTGCGGTCGAGGGACCCGGCTACCTGGCCGAATTTCTCGATGATCGAAAAATTCCTTGGCGACTGTTCTGTATCGATGCGGGCGATGCGGTGCCGAACGACGCATCGCTCTTTGCGGGGCTGGTGTTCATGGGCGGGCCGATGAGCGTCAACGATAACCTGTCGTGGATAGCGCAGTCCGAGGCGCTGATCCGGGATGCTTGTGCCCGAGACATTCCGTTGCTGGGACACTGCCTAGGCGGGCAGCTGATGTCCAGGGCACTGGGTGGCGAGGTGTCACGAAATCCTGTCAAGGAGATCGGCTGGGGGGAGGTGGAGGTGGCCGACAACCAGACTGCACGCGCATGGTTCGGCGAGCAGCAGCGCTTCCACGTATTCCACTGGCATGGCGAAACCTTTACGCTGCCGCAAGGAGCGACGCACTTGCTGTCCAGCAGTCATTGCGCCAACCAGGCTTGGGCCCTCGGCAAGCACCTTGCATTGCAGTGTCATGTCGAGATGACCGGCGCGATGATATCGGCCTGGTGCGATGTCGGTGCGGACGAGCTGACGGCAAGCAGTGACAGTCCGGCTGTGCAGACGGCGGGTGAGATGCAGCGGCAGATGCCGGTCAGGCTGCCGGGCTTGCAGGCCGTCGCGGAGCGGCTCTATGCCAGATGGATAACCGGGCTGAGCAGGTAAGCCGGCACCCTGCCTGTTCATCCCACTTGGCATCATCCGAAATTCTTCAGTGGATCACATTTTTTTCAATTGGGTAACTATCAGTTCTGATAGTTACCTACGTAAGCCTTTGTGTTCATATCCTATCAGAGGGAGGGCAATAAGAACGGATGTGCCTTGGCGATCTACTTCCAACAGGCGCTAGTTAGGCCTGCCATTATCGCAATCAAATCAACAGGGGGCTTCCATGAACAAATTGAACGCATTCGCATGTCTGGGGTTTGCATTTGCTTGTTTTAACTCCTGCAATCGCTGGTGCACAGCAGGAAAAAATTAAGGGATGTAATAAGGAGGCAAAGGAAGACGGTCTGGCGGGTGAAGAGCGAAAGGCATTTATGAGCAAATGCCCGAAGAAGGTTACAAGTTGAAGGAGAAGTTACTAGGTAACAAGGCAGCAGCCGTTGAAGCGCCTGCGGACAAAACAACCGTGGCGGACATCGGGGAGGGGAGGATTGACGCCATGGTGTCGTGCACAGGATGTTCCTGACTGGTAATCGGAGCAGGGCAACCGGAAACGCGCCGCAAGGCGCGTTTTTCATTGGGACTGTATAATTGTATGCATCACGCGACCCAGTCGCGTTTTACATTTTGAAGGTTGCATGATTAAGAAACTATTCAAGCGGGTATTTCGCAAGCCTGCCAAAACAAGAACAGTTGGGAATGCACAGGTAATTCCATTCGGGGTGCATGGTGTGGCACGCGAACAGCTAAGTTATGGCGCACTTAAGGTAACAGACGGGCTGCAAGCCGCAGGTTATCAAGCTTACGTGGTGGGCGGCGCGGTGCGCGACCTGCTGCTCGAGCGTATTCCGAAAGACTTCGATGTGGCGACCGATGCGACGCCCGAGGAGGTGCGCCGCGTGTTCCGACGTTCGCGTATCATCGGCCGGCGTTTCCAGCTAGTGCATGTGATGTTCGGCGAGGAGGTGGTCGAGGTCTCCACCTTCCGCAGCTTGATCGAGGCAGAGGATGCGCAGACTGATGAGCATGGCAGGCTGTTGCGCGACAACCAGTTCGGCGATCAGGAACAGGATGCGGCGCGGCGCGATTTCACCGCCAACGCGCTTTTCTACGACCCGGCCACTCAGGAGATACATGACTATCACGGCGGGTATGAGGATACGCGCCGTGGCCTGCTGCGCATGATCGGCGATCCGGAGGTGCGTTACCGGGAAGATCCGGTGCGCATGCTGCGCGCCGTGCGTTTGTCCGCGAAACTGGGCATGCAGATGGACAGGAAAACCGCTGCGCCGATCGCAAAGATGAAAAATCTGCTCGATAACGTGCCACAGGCGCGTCTATTGGACGAGGTGCTGAAGATGTTGCTGTCGGGGCATTCGTTGGAATGCATCCAGCATCTGCGCAGGATGAACCTGCATCACGGGCTGCTGCCGCTGCTGGATGTGATTTGGGAGCAGCCGCTGGGCGAAAAATTCGTCATGCTGGCGTTGCGCAATACTGACGAACGCCTGAGCCAGGACAAGACGGTTTCCCCGGCATTCCTGTTCGCCGCGCTGCTGTGGCACGAAGTCCTTGCGTCTTGGAAAATTCGTGTCAAGCAGGGTGCCCGGCCGGTGGGAGCGATGCACGACGCGATGGATGAGGTGTTGGCGAAGCAGAAGGAAAAACTGGCCATCCCGCATCGTCATGATGCGGTGATGAAGGAAATCTGGCTGATGCAGCAGCGCTTCGATCAGCGTGCCGGTCAGCGCCCGTTCCGCCTGCTGGAACACCCACGTTTCCGAGCCGGTTTCGATTTCCTGCTGCTGCGGTGCGCGAGCGGGGAGGTGGACGACGAACTAGGCCTCTGGTGGGACGAGTTTCAGGATGCCAGCGAAGCGCGTCGCGTTGAAATGCTCCAGGCCGAGGGGCCGGGTGAGAAGAAACGCCGCCGTCGCAAGCCGCGCAAGAAACGCCCGGCGACAGAGCCGACCGGGCAATCAGAATAATGAAGCATATTGCATTCATCGGGCTTGGCAGCAACCTGCAGGATCCCCGCAAGCAGCTGGAGCGGGCCTTTTCGGACCTAGCCGGTTTGCCGGACACGCAGCTTGTGCAGAAGTCACCGTTGTACCGCAGCGCACCGCTGGGTTGTGTCGATCAGCCTGATTTCGTGAATGCTGTGGCGAAGATAAATACATCCCTGCCGCCGCACTCTCTGCTGCAGTCCCTGTTGCAGATCGAACTGAAGCATGGCCGCGAGCGGAGTTTTCGCAATGCGCCGCGCACGCTGGACCTGGATGTGCTGCTGTATGATGATGTGCGGCTGCACGAGCAAGGCTTGACCATTCCGCACCCGCAGATGCATCTGCGGGCATTCGTATTGCAGCCGCTGCTGGAAATTGCGCCAGATATCGTCATTCCCGGGGTAGGGAGCGCGGCATCGGCGCTCGACAATTGCGCGGGGCAAGTATTGGAGAGGCTTTCGGATGCTGTTTGACAAATGCCGCTACGTGGTTGTGGAGGGGCCGATAGGCGTTGGCAAGACCAGCCTCGCGCGTCGCTTGGCGAGCCACATCGGCGCGGCGACCTTGCTGGAAAAGCCCGAGGAGAATCCGTTTCTCGGCAAGTTTTACCAGGATCCATCGCGGTATGCATTGGCGACACAGCTGTTCTTCCTGTTTCAGCGCGGCAATGAGGTGCGTGAACTGGCGCAGATGGACCTGTTCCGCAAGAGCACGGTGACGGATTATCTGTTCGACAAAGACACCTTGTTTGCGAGGCTCAACCTGAATGACGAGGAATTCTCGCTGTACCAGCAGATATACCAGACGCTGCAACTGCAGGCCCCCGTCCCTGATCTGGTGATTTACCTTCAGGCAGCGCCGCAGACGCTGGTTGATCGTGTGAGGCTACGCGCCCAGCCGTATGAATCCGGCATCAATGACGCCTATTTGGGGCGCCTAGCGCAAAGTTACAGCGATTTTTTCTATCACTATGAAGCGGCGCCGGTGCTGATAGTGAACAACGAGTACCTGAATTTTGTCGATGACGACGAAGACTTCAGTTTGTTGATCAAGCGTATCGAGGAAATGCGCGGGCCGCGAGAATTCTTTAGTCGGGGGTGAAAATGCGGAACACTTTGACCGGGTTGCACAATATGCGGGGCAAGGACGAGAAGATCGCCGCGCTGACCTGCTATGACGCAAGCTTCGCCGCGCTGCTCGAAAAGCAGGGTGTGGACGTGCTGCTGGTCGGCGATTCGCTCGGCATGGTGCTGCAGGGCCATGAGACCACCTTGCCGGTTACGCTGACTGACATGGTCTATCACACGGCTTGCGTTGCGAGAGGTGCGAAGCAGGCGTTCATCGTCGCCGATATGCCGTTCGGTACGTTCCAGGTCAGCCCGGAAAGCACTTTTGAGCATGCCGCCCAATTGATGGCTGCAGGTGCGCAGATGGTGAAGATCGAAGGGGGGGCATCGATGGTGGAAACGGTGCGTTTCCTGACCGAGCGCGGTATTCCGGTGTGCGGGCATATCGGGCTGACGCCGCAATCCGTGCATCAACTTGGCGGCTATCGCGTGCAAGGCAAGGATTCCGATGCCGCGCAGAAATTGCTGGAAGATGCGGTCTCGCTCGAGCGTGCCGGCGCGGGTTTGGTGGTGCTGGAGGCCGTACCTGCCTTGCTGGCGGCAGAAATCACCGCGCAGTTGACCGTCCCCACCATCGGTATAGGCGCGGGCGCTGCCTGTTCCGGTCAGGTGCTGGTACTCCACGATATGCTGGGAATCTATCCCGGCAAGAAAGCACGATTCGTGAAAAACTACATGCAGGGGGCTGCCAGTATCGCGGAAGCGGTCGCACGCTATGTCGCCGAGGTCAGGGCAGGCAGCTTTCCGGCCCGGGAGCATTGCTTCTGATGCAGGTCGTCTCCACCATTTCCGGGTTGCGCGCGCGTTTGGCCGGAGAGCGGAGCATCGCTTTCGTGCCGACCATGGGCAACCTGCACGAGGGCCATCTCAACCTGATGCGGCTTGCCCGCGAACATGGCGACTGTGTAGTGGCGAGCATCTTCGTGAATCCGCTGCAATTCGGCCCAAGTGAGGATTTCGACAAATATCCCCGTACCCTGGACGAGGATTGCATCAAACTGCAAGGCTTGGCTGACGTGGTGTTCGCACCGTCTGTCAATGAGATGTATCCCGAGCAGCAGGTCGTGTTTGTCGAGCCACCACCGGTCGCCAACGAATTGTGCGGTGCAACCCGTCCCGGGCATTTTCGGGGCATGGCGACGGTGGTACTGAAACTATTGAACATCGTGCAGCCCCAAGTCGCGCTGTTTGGCAAAAAGGATTACCAGCAACTGCACATCATCCGCCGGATGGTCGGGCAATTGAATCTGCCGATACGCATCATCGGCGGGGAGACGGTGCGCGCTGCGGATGGATTGGCGCTTAGTTCCCGCAATCAGTATTTGAGTGAAAAGGAACGTGCCGAAGCGGTTGCCATGCATCAGGCGCTGCAGGAGATCGGTCGCGCCGTTCTTCAGGGAGATCGTGATTTTGAACGATTACAGAATAATGCGGTCCAATTCTTAAATAAGCGAGGCTGGGTAGTGGACTATGTATCTGTGCGCAACCGGTCCGATTTGTTGCCGGCTTCCTTATCATCGCGCGAATGGGTTGCGCTGGCTGCCGCAAAGTTGGGTACAACCCGTTTGCTGGACAACCTTGAAATCTGTCCGGTTGAATAGCGGCTGGTTTTGTTGGGGTGGCGGGTGTGCGATATAATTCTAAATTAATCGAAACAGGAGGTGTTCCATGCAGAGAATCATGCTAAAGGCCAAGTTGCACCGGGTGCACGTCACGCACTCTGAGTTGCACTACGAAGGCTCGTGCGCGATAGATGATGATTTGCTGGATGCTGCCGATATTAAGGAATATCAGCAGATCGACATTTACAATGTCACCAATGGTGAGCGTTTCACCACTTATGCGATTCGTGCGCAACGCGGTTCGGGTGTGATCTCGGTGAATGGCGCTGCGGCTCACAAGGCCAATCCGGGAGATATCATCATTATCGCCACCTATGCGATGTACAGTGAGATTGAACTGCAGAAATTCCATCCCCGGCTAGTTTATGTCGATGAGCGCAACCGCATCGTTGCGCAAAGAGAGCAGATTCCGGTTCAAGCCGCCTAGCTTGCCTTGTCTTGCCGGTTCGAAAGGCGCGTTAGCGCCTTTTTTGCTGGTCCTGCCTTCCGTGTTGAAACTATTGGGGATTCATTGGGCAGTCTCTCACCAAGCGGGTTGATTACCCAAGCGCACTGCGTGTTTGTTTCATTGACCGCTGATGGCTTCGCAGGTAGGATTGCGGACCTTTGAAATGACTAGCGGATTGATTACGATGCGTCGCAAATTTGTTGCCGGAAATTGGAAAATGAACGGGGCGCTGGCTCGGAATGCGGAGCTGCTGGATGCCGTCCGTGACGGAATGAAAGGAATTCAGGGGGTGGATTGCGCGGTATGTGTTCCATTTCCCTATCTGGCGCAGGCTCAGGATAAATTGTCTGGCAGCAAGGTGAAGTGGGGTGCGCAGGATGTGCATCAACTTGACAAGGGTGCCTACACCGGCGAGGTGTCGGCTGCGATGTTGCGCGATTTTGGATGCGGTTATGTGATTGTCGGGCATTCGGAGCGCCGTGCCTACTATGGGGAAAGCAGCCGTCTGGTGGCGGAAAAGTTCCTGGCAGCACAGCAGGGTGGCCTGTCGCCGATTTTGTGCGTGGGTGAGTCGCTGGAACAGCGTGAAAGCGGTGTAACTGAGCGGGTGGTCGCCGAGCAGTTGGACGCGTTGCTTGAACTGGGTGGTGTGCAGGCATTGCGTGGTTCGGTGGTGGCATATGAGCCCGTCTGGGCGATCGGAACGGGGAAAACGGCCACGTCTGAGCAGGCTCAGGCGGTGCATGCGTTCATCCGCCAGCGGGTCGCATCTCATGATGGTCAAATCGCTGCGGGGTTGTGTATACTCTATGGCGGCAGCGTAAAGGCGAATAATGCGGCGGAGCTGTTCGCGATGCCGGATATCGATGGCGGGCTGATAGGCGGCGCATCGTTGGTGGCCGATGAATTCCTGGCGATTTGCCGCGCCGGTCAGGTTTAATTTGTCTTTGGAGTAGTGTGTGGAAACATTAATTTGGGTTGTGCATGTGGTGGTTGCGGTGGTGTTGATTGGCCTCGTGTTGATACAGCACGGCAAGGGCGCCGATATGGGGGCGGCATTTGGTTCCGGCTCTGCGGGCAGCCTGTTCGGTTCCAGCGGTTCCGCAAATTTCCTTAGCCGCAGTACGGCTGTGGCGGCTACATTGTTTTTTATTACCAGTCTGTCCTTGACTTATATTTATTCTCATTCCGAGCAGCAGCAAGGGGTGATGGATAGAGTGGATTCTGCCGCGGTTAAATCTCCTGAGGTTGCGCCAGCGGTTATTCCTTCGGATGTGCCAAAATCCAAAGGGATTCCGGAATAAGGTAACGGTTTAATTGCGGTTGTGGTGGAATTGGTAGACACGCAAGCTTGAGGTGCTTGTGCCCGCAAGGGCGTGGGAGTTCGAGTCTCCCCATCCGCACCAAATAATAATGCCTGTCGAGTGTGAGACAGGCCAGCTATAACGATAATATTGACTCCGCGTTTTAGATGAGAGTCGTCCCTGGGGGGTCCCTACATGTTGGAAAGTTATTTTCCGGTGCTGCTGTTTATCTGCGTCGGTCTAGCCGTCGGGGTTATGCCATTGATTCTTGGGAGGGTTGCGGCTCCCCATCGTCCGGATAGCGCAAAGCTTTCCCCATATGAGTGCGGTTTCGAGGCTTTCGAGGACGCGCGCATGAAATTTGACGTGCGTTACTATCTGGTTGCCATCCTGTTTATTCTCTTCGATCTTGAGATCGCCTTTCTTTTTCCCTGGGCAATCGTCCTTAAGGAAATCGGCACCTTCGGTTTTGTTTCCATGATGATCTTCTTGGCCATCCTGGTGGTTGGTTTTGTCTACGAGTGGATGAAAGGGGCGTTGGAATGGGAATAGAGGGCGTTCTCGAGAAGGGGTTTGTGACCACTTCGCTGGATACGGTCATCAATTACACCCGTACAGGCTCGCTGTGGCCTATGACATTCGGTCTGGCGTGTTGCGCGGTGGAAATGATGCATGTGGCGCTGTCGCGTTATGATCTTGACCGTTTCGGAGCCGGTGCTTTCCGCCCCAGCCCGCGCCAGTCCGACCTGATGATCGTCGCGGGCACACTGTGCAACAAGATGGCGCCAGCATTGCGCAAGGTTTACGACCAGATGCCCGAGCCGCGCTATGTGATTTCCATGGGGTCGTGTGCCAACGGCGGGGGCTATTACCACTATTCCTACTCGGTGGTGCGCGGATGTGATCGAATCGTGCCTGTGGACATCTATGTTCCAGGATGCCCACCGACTGCTGAAGCATTGCTGTACGGATTGATTCAGCTGCAAAACAAGATCAATCGAACCAATACCATCGCGCGTTAGGATAGACATGGCTGAGGAATTGAACAAGCTGGGCGAAAGTTTGCACGAGATTTTTACTGGCAAGGTGGTGAGCCTAGAAAACAGGTTGGGCGAGCTGACGCTGGTGATCGATGCGGCGGATATTCTGGAAGTGCTTACCAGGCTTCGCGATGATGCGAAATTCCGCTTCACCCAGCTGATAGACCTGTGTGGCATGGATTACTCCGCCTATGGCAGCGAAATTTCCGATGGCGGAGTTTATCTCGCTGCTGATACGAAGGCGTTTGCAAATCGTTTCGCAGTTGTTTATCACCTGCTCTCGGTCGAGCATAACCAGCGTCTGCGTGTGAAAGCGTTTGCCAAGGATGACGATATGCCGGTACTGGATTCAGCTATCGACGTATGGTCCTCGGCCAATTGGTTCGAGCGCGAAGCGTTTGACCTGTATGGCATCATCTTCACCGGCCATCCCGATCTGCGCCGCATCCTGACCGACTATGGTTTTGTTGGTAATCCATTCCGCAAGGACTTCCCGCTTTCCGGTCACGTCGAGATGCGCTACGACCCGGCCCAGCAGCGCGTGGTTTATCAGCCCGTCTCGATCGAGCCGCGCGAAGTGACGCCGCGCATCAGGCGCGAAGAAACTTACGGTTGCAACTGAGGGTCCGGTAATGGCAGAAATCAAGAATTACACAATGAACTTCGGACCGCAGCATCCTGCGGCCCACGGGGTGTTGCGTCTGGTGCTGGAGCTGGACGGCGAGGTGGTTGAGCGCGCCGATCCGCATATCGGACTATTGCATCGTGCCACGGAGAAGCTTGCGGAACACAAGACCTTCCTGCAATCCGTGCCTTACATGGACCGGCTGGATTACGTGTCGATGATGTGCAACGAACACGCCTATGTCATGGCGATCGAGAAGCTGGCCGGGATCGAAGTGCCGCTCCGCGCCCAGTATATTCGCGTGATGTTCGACGAGATCACCCGCATCCTGAATCATCTGTTGTGGCTGGGCGCTTCCGGCATCGACCTCGGCGCGATGACAATGTTCTTCTATACCTTCCGCGAACGCGAAGACCTGATGGACGTCTATGAGGCGGTGTCCGGTGCACGCATGCATGCGGCCTATTATCGTCCAGGGGGCGTGTATCGCGATCTGCCGGATACCATGCCGCAGTATCAGGCATCGAAGATTCATAATGCCTCGGCGATCAAGCGGATGAATGCAAACCGCCAGGGCACGCTGCTCGATTTCCTCGAGGATTTCACCAATCGTTTCCCCGCATGCATCGACGAATACGAGACCCTGCTGACCGACAACCGCATCTGGAAACAGCGCACGGTCGGTATCGGCGTCGTATCTCCCGAGCGCGCGCTGGCGATGGGTTTTACCGGCCCGATGCTGCGCGGATCTGGGGTGGCCTGGGACCTGCGCAAGAAACAGCCGTATGAGGTTTACGACCGCCTTGATTTCGACATTCCCGTCGGCGTCGAAGGCGATTGCTATGACCGTTACCTGGTGCGCGTTGAAGAGATGCGCCAGGCCAATCGCATCATCAAGCAGTGCATAGACTGGCTGCGCCAGAATCCCGGCCCGGTAATGAGCGAGAACCACAAGTTCGCGCCGCCGAAGCGCGAGACGATGAAGCAGAACATGGAGGAGCTGATCCATCACTTCAAGCTGTTTTCCGAAGGTATGCATGTGCCTGAGGGGGAAGTCTACTCGGCGGTGGAGCATCCCAAGGGTGAGTTCGGGATTTATCTGGTTTCGGACGGTGCGAACAAGCCGTACCGGATGAAGATACGCGCGCCGGGATATCCGCACCTGGCTGGGTTGAACGAGATGTCCAAGGGCCACATGCTGGCCGATGTGGTGGCGATCATCGGCACGCAGGACATCGTTTTTGGAGAGATAGACCGCTGATGTTATCCGAACAAATACAAAACAGGATCGACCGCGAGTTGAAAAAATATCCTGCGGACCAGAGACAGTCCGCAGTGATGGCAGCCTTGCGTTTCATGCAAGATGAAAAGGGCTGGATCGCCACCGATGATATGGAGGATATCGCCGCCTATCTGGGCATGCCGAAAATGGCGGTGTACGAGGTGGCCACCTTTTATCACATGTACAACCTCAAGCCGATGGGCAAGATCACGCTCACCGTATGCACCCATCTGTCATGCACGCTGTGCGGGGCCGGTGACACGGTGGCTTACCTGAAAGAGAAACTGGGTATCGGGTTGGGCGAGGTGACAGCCGACGGAAAATTCGGCCTGCGAGAGGGTGAATGCATGGGGGCCTGCAAGGATGCGCCGGTGCTGACCGTAAACAACAAGAAACTGTGCGGTCGTCTGAGCAAGGAAAAGATCGATAAAATTCTGGCGGAGCTGGACAAATGAGAGGCCCGGTCATACTTACCACGATGGATTTCGACCAGCCCTGGACGCTGGAGAACTATCTGAAAGTCGGCGGATACCAGGCATTGCGCAAGGTGCTGACCGAGAAAACATCCCCTGAGACGATCATCGCGGAAGTCAAGCTTTCCGCGTTGCGCGGCCGTGGTGGTGCAGGCTTCCCGACCGGGCTGAAGTGGAGCTTCATGCCCAAGAACTACGATGGGGAGAAGTACATCGTCTGCAACACCGACGAGGGCGAACCCGGCACCTGCAAGGACTGGGACATCCTGCTATACAACCCGCACCTGCTGATCGAGGGGATGGCGATCGCCGCCTATACGATGGGTGTCAAGACCGGCTACAACTATGTGCATGGCGAAATTTTCGAGGCCTATGAACGCATGGAAGAGGCCTGCGAAATCGCACGTGCCGCAGGGTATTTGGGCGACAACATCATGGGTACCGGGTTCAGTTTCGACTTGCATAACCATCTCGGATACGGCGCCTACATCTGCGGCGAGGAGACCGCACTGCTCGAGTCCATCGAGGGAAAGAAGGGCCAGCCGCGCTTCAAACCGCCTTTCCCGGCCAGTTTCGGGCTGTATGGCAAGCCAACCACGATCAACAACACCGAGACCTTTGCCAGCATTCCGTACATCATCAACAATGGCGGGCAGAAATTTCTGGAGCTCGGCAAGCCGAACAATGGCGGCACCAAGCTGTTCTCCGTATCCGGCCACGTGAACAATCCTGGAAACTTCGAGGTGCCGATGGGTACGCCTTTCAGCGAACTGCTGAAGATGGCGGGCGGTGTGCGCAACGGGCACACGCTCAAGGCGGTCATACCCGGCGGTTCGTCGATGCCGGTGCTGCCGGCCCATATCATGATGGACCTGACCATGGACTATGACTCGATCCAGAAGGCGGGTTCCGGTCTGGGCAGCGGTGCCGTGATCGTGATGGACGAGACGACCTGCATGGTGCGCGCGCTGGAGCGGCTGTCCTACTTCTACTTTGAAGAGTCGTGCGGGCAGTGCACACCTTGCCGTGAGGGCACCGGCTGGCTGTATCGCATCGTGCACCGCATCGAGCACGGAGAGGGCAGGAAAGAGGATCTGGATTTGTTGTTGAGTGTCGGGGAAAACATCGCCGGGCGCACCATCTGCGCGCTGGGCGAGGCGGCAGTCTGGCCCGTGCAAGGCATGCTCAGGCATTTCCGCGATGAATTTGAATATCACATCGAACACAAGCGTTGCTTGGTGTAAAGCTGACGGGTCAGGTGAGTAATGATCAACATTGAAATAGACGGAAAATTAGTCGAGACCGAGCGCGGTTCTATGCTGATGGATGCCGCGCACAAGGCCGGTATTCATATCCCGCATTTTTGCTATCACAAAAAACTGTCCATCGCGGCCAACTGCCGCATGTGCCTGGTCGAGGTGGAAAAGGCCCCCAAGCCGCTGCCGGCCTGCGCGACTCCGGTCGCAGAGGGCATGAAGGTCCACACCCATTCGGAAATGGCGGTCAAGGCGCAGAAGGGCGTGATGGAGTTCCTGTTGATCAACCACCCGCTGGATTGCCCGATCTGCGATCAGGGGGGCGAATGTCAGTTGCAGGATGTTGCGATGGGCTACGGCGGAACCGCCTCGCGCTATCACGAGGAGAAGCGCGTCGTCGAACACAAGCAGGTCGGCGCACTGATCTCCACCGAGGAGATGAGCCGCTGCATCCAGTGCACCCGCTGCGTGCGCTTCGGCCAGGAGATCGCCGGGATGATGGAACTGGGCATGGCGTTCCGCGGCGAGCACTCCGAAATCATGAGCTTCGTGAACAGTTCGGTGGATTCCGAATTGTCCGGCAACATGATCGACCTGTGCCCGGTCGGCGCGCTGACCAGCAAGCCGTTCCGCTATACCGCCCGCTCTTGGGAACTGTCGCGCCGCAAATCGGTGAGTCCGCATGACAGCCTGGGTTCAAATCTGGCAGTGCACGTGAAAAACGGCAAGGTGATGCGTGTCACGCCGGTCGAGAATGAAGCCATCAACGAGTGCTGGCTATCCGACAGGGACAGATTTAGCTACGAGGGTCTGAACACCGCCGAGCGTCTGACCAAGCCGATGATCAAGCAGGACGGCAAGTGGCTGGAGGTCGAATGGCAGGTGGCGCTGGAGTATGTCGCAAACGCATTGCGGCAGGTGAAGACTTCTGCCGGAGCCGAGCACATCGCTGCGTTGGCTACGCCCAACAGCACGCTGGAAGAGATGTACCTCCTGCAAAAGCTGATGCGCGGCCTCGGCAGCAGCAACATCGATTTCCGCCTGCGCCAGACCGATTTCAGCGCCGATGGCAAACAGAAGGGCGCGCCATGGCTGGGGATGTCGGTCGCCGACATCGGCAATTGTGACCGGCTCCTTGTTGTCGGCAGCTTCCTGCGCAAGGATCACCCGTTGCTGGCCGCTCGGATTCGCAAGGCAGTGAAGTCGGGCACTCAGGTCAATATCATCCATTCCACCGACGACGACCTGCTGATGAAGCTGGCGAACAAGGCCATCGTCGCCCCCGATGCGCTGGCCGCTACGCTGACGGAAGTGCACCAGGCGCTGGATGCAGCCAAGGGCGGCCGGGCCCAGGCGGTCAGCGAGCAGGCCGCCGCAATTGCCAGGAATCTGGCGGGCGGTGAGCGCGTGGCGGTACTGCTCGGCAATTTCGCTCAACGGCATCCGCAGGCGGCCCGTCTGCAGTTCTTGGCGCAGCAGATTGCCGAGTTATGCAAGGGGAAGTTTGGTTTTCTCGGCGAGGCAGCGAACAGCGTCGGCGGCTATCTGGCGCGGGCCATTCCGGACGGCAAGGGGATGAATGCATCGGCCATGCTGGCAGCACCCCGCAAGGCTTACGTGTTGCTCAATGTCGAGGCAGAGTTGGATACGGCCAATCCCCAGCAGGCCATGGCCGCGATGCAGGCGGCCGACCTGGTGGTTGCGATGACCGCCTACAAGCATCGCGCGACAGAGTATGCCGACGTGCTGCTGCCCATCGTCCCGTTTACCGAGACATCGGGCACCTTCGTCAGCACCGAAGGCCGGGTGCAGAGCTTCAAGGGGGCCGCCAAGCCGCTGGGCGAAGCGCGTCCGGCATGGAAGGTGCTGCGCGTGCTGGGCAATCTGCTCGATGTTTCCGGTTTTGACCAGGATAGCTCCGAGGCGGTGCGCGACGAACTACTGAACGGTGACGATGTTGCTGCAAAACTGAATAACGCCATCGGCGCGATCGAGGCGAAGGCTGCATCCGCTGCGGGCGGTTTGCAGCGTGTCAGCGATGTGCCCATCTACGCGACGGACTCCGTGGTTCGGCGTGCCGCATCCCTGCAGGCCACTGCTGATGCGGCCGCGCCGCGAGCCTGGATGCATGGCGAGGAAATGAAGAAGCTGGGCATCCAGCCGGGCGCGATGGTCAGGATCGGTCAGGGACAGGGTAATGCCAGCCTGCCGGTTGCAGTCGATGACAGCTTGCCCAGAGGCGTGGTGCGCATTGCGGCAGGTGTGCCTGCAACAGCAGGTCTGGCCGGAATGTTCGGAACAATTACTGTGGAGCGCGCGTGATGGAAGCTCAAGTACTGGGAATCCTGCAATGGTTGTTGAACCAGTTCGGACTCTGGGAGCTGGTGTGGGGGTACCTCGAGCCGGTCTGGCCGACGCTGTGGATCTTGATCAAGATTGTCGTGATCGTGGCACCCATCATGGTTACCGTCGCGTACCTGACCCTGGCCGAGCGCAAAATACTCGGTTACATGCAGGACCGCCTCGGCCCGAACCGCGTTGGCTACTGGGGACTGCTCCAGCCGCTGGCCGACGGCATCAAGCTGTTGATGAAGGAAATCATCATCCCGACCGGCGCCAACAAATTCCTGTTTGTGGCCGCGCCGGTGCTGGCCCTGGCTCCGGCCTTGGCCGCATGGGCGGTGGTGCCGTTTTCGGACGGGATGGTGCTGGCGAATGTGAATGCCGGCCTGCTCTATCTGCTCGCGATGACCTCGGTCGGCGTGTACGGCATCATCATTGCCGGCTGGGCGTCGAACTCCAAATATGCGTTCCTGGGCTCATTGCGTTCCGCAGCACAGATAGTTTCGTATGAGTTGCCGATGGGATTCGCGCTGGTGTGCGTGCTGATGGTGGCGCAGAGCATGAACATGGGGGATATAGTGAACGGCCAGCAGAACGGCTACGGGCTTCTCGGCTGGTACTTCATCCCGCTGTTCCCGATGTTCGTGGTGTATTTCATCTCGGGTGTGGCGGAGACCAACCGTGCGCCTTTCGACCTCGCGGAAGATGAGTCGGTCATCGTGGCGGGTTTCCATACGGAATATTCCGGCATGGGCTTCGCGCTGTTCTTCCTTGCCGAGTACGCGAACATGATCCTGATCGCGGCCCTGACTTCGGTGATGTTCCTGGGCGGATGGCTGTCTCCGATACCGCAGTCCTGGGTGCCCGATATGCCAGTGCTCGGCATGCTGCTTGGCAGCGGCCTACACTGGATGCTGGCCAAGATGTCCTTCTTCCTGTTCGTGTTTATCTGGTTGCGAGCCACCTTCCCGCGCTACCGTTACGATCAGCTGATGCGCCTGGGATGGAAAGTCCTGATCCCGCTCACCCTGGTCTGGGTCGTCGTAATCGGTGCATGGATGCAAACTGCCTATTGGCTGTGGTGAGAGCGAATATGAAAAACGTCATGAATTTGTTGAAAAGCTTTCTGTTGATAGAGCTGCTCAAGGGGATGGCGCTGACGGGGCGGCACCTGTTTGCGCGCAAGATCACGGTGCAATACCCGGACGAGAAGACCCCCCAGAGTTTCCGCTTCCGGGGGCTGCATGCGCAACGGCGCTATGCGAATGGGGAAGAACGCTGCATCGGATGCAAGCTGTGCGAAGCGGTGTGTCCAGCCCTGGCGATCAAGATCGAAGTGGCTGAGCGCGAAGACGGTACGCGCCGTACCACCCAGTACGATATCGACCTGACCAAGTGCATATTCTGTGGCTTCTGCGAGGAATCCTGTCCGGTGGACGCGATCGTGGAGACGCGCTTACTCGAATACCACGGCGAGAATCGTGGGGACCTTTACTACACCAAGGCGATGTTGCTGGCCGTTGGTGACAAATATGAAGAGCAGATCGCCCGTGACCGAGCGGCGGATGCGAAATACCGGTAGGCAGCAAAGAGGGCAAGTTAATGAATCTTATTTCCAGCAACTTTGAAACCATCGTGTTCTATGTGTTCGCGGCACTCACCCTGCTCTCGGCGTTGCGCGTGATCACGGCGACCAACCCGGTGCATGCCGTGATGTTTTTGGTGCTCACCTTCATCAGTTCATCGGGTATTTGGCTGTTGCTCGAGGCCGAATTCCTCGCGATCACGCTGGTACTGGTCTACGTCGGCGCGGTGATGGTGCTGTTCCTGTTCGTGGTGATGATGCTGGACATCAACCTCGTCCGGCTGCGCGAAGGGTTCTGGCGCTGGCTCCCGTTCGGCGCGGCACTGGCCGGATTGATGGCATTTGAGATGATCTGGGTGTTGGGCTCATCCGAAACCGCATCCAGCATGACGGCAGTTAAACATGCGGCCGATTACAGCAACACCAAGGAGCTGGGGCGACTGATCTATACCGACTATGTGTACCCGTTCGAGATCGCTGCGGTGCTCCTGCTGGTGGCGATGGTGGCGGCCATCGCGCTGACCCTGAGACGTCGCAGGGTACAGAAGACCCAGGATATATCCGAACAGGTGTCGGTCAGGAAGGCGGATCGCCTGCGCATCCTGTCCATGCCGCCCGAGGTCAAGAAGTCAAACAAATAGGCAGAGGATGCTAGGTGGCCCGAGCCGGAACCTGCATCCCACTTTTCAAGTAAATTGAAGGAGCGCGTAGCGTGTTAACACTGTCGCATTATCTGGTACTGAGCGCATTGCTGTTTGCCATCAGCGTGGTCGGTATATTCCTGAACCGCAAGAATCTGATCGTGCTGCTGATGGCCATCGAAATGATGCTGCTGGCAGTCAACACCAACTTCGTTGCGTTTTCCCATTATCTGGGCGATGCCGCGGGACAGGTGTTCGTGTTCTTCATCCTGACCGTGGCGGCTGCCGAGGCCGCGATCGGCCTGGCGATACTAGTGGTGCTGTTCCGCAACCTGAACACCATCAACGTTGATGACCTAGACAGCCTGAAAGGGTGACGCGCATGAGCATGCAAAATCTTTACCTGCTGGTCCCCCTTGCGCCGCTGCTTGGCGCCATCGCTGCCGGTCTATTCGGCAAGCTGCTGGGGCGTACCTGGTCGCATCGCATCACCATCTCGCTGGTTGCGGCTTCCTTCTTTGCATCGCTGGCGATTTTCAACGACGTGCTGGCCGGCAACACATTCAATGGACCAGTCTATACCTGGCTGACTTCCGGGGACACTAGCTTCCAGGTTGGCTTTATGATCGATGCGCTGACGGTCACGATGATGCTGGTCGTGACCTCGGTCTCGCTGATGGTGCACATCTATACCGTCGGCTATATGGCCGAAGATCCCGGCTACCAGCGCTTCTTCAGCTACATCTCGCTGTTCACCTTCTCGATGCTGATGCTGGTGATGGCGAACAACTTCCTGCAGCTGTTCTTCGGCTGGGAGGCGGTGGGACTGGTGTCGTACCTGCTGATCGGCTTCTGGTATGAGCGGCCGACAGCGATTTATGCCAACCTGAAGGCGTTCCTGGTGAACCGCGTCGGCGATTTCGGCTTCCTGCTGGGCATCGGCCTGGTGCTGATGGTGTTCGGCACGCTCGATTACCAGGCGGTGTTCAGTACTGCGGCCGAGCACGCGAACGATATCGCGCCCATCCCGGGCATGTCGGTGAGCCTGATGACGGCCATCTGCATCCTGCTGTTCATCGGTGCGATGGGCAAATCGGCCCAGTTCCCGCTTCACGTCTGGCTGCCCGATTCGATGGAAGGCCCGACCCCGATCTCCGCGCTGATCCACGCGGCAACCATGGTGACGGCGGGTATTTTCATGGTGGCGCGCATGTCGCCGCTGTACGAGCTGTCGGCAACCGCGCTGTCGTTCGTGATGGTGATAGGCGCGATCACCGCCCTGTTCATGGGATTCCTCGGCATCATCCAGAACGACATCAAGCGCGTGATCGCCTATTCGACCCTGTCGCAGCTGGGATACATGACCGTGGCGCTGGGCGCTTCGGCCTACTCAGTGGCGATCTTCCACCTGATGACCCACGCATTCTTCAAGGCGCTGCTGTTCCTCGGCGCGGGCAGCGTAATCATGGCGATGCACCATGACCAGGACATCCGCAACATGGGCGGTCTGCGCAAGTACATGCCCATCACTTGGATCACGTCGCTGATCGGGTCGCTGGCGCTAATCGGTACGCCGTTCTTCTCAGGCTTCTACTCCAAGGAAAGCATCATTGAGGCGGTGCATCTCTCGCAGCTCCCGGTTGCCGGGATTGCCTATTACGCCGTGTTGGCGGGCGTGTTCGTCACGGCCTTCTATTCCTTCAGGATGTATTTCCTTGTGTTCCATGGCGAGGAGCGTTTCGGCAAGGGCCACCACGACCATCAGGGTGACCATGACGACGAGGAGGTCTCGCATGACCACCATCACGGACTTGCTCCCGGCCAGAAGCCGCATGAGTCACCCTGGGTGGTGACGGTTCCGCTGGTCCTGCTGGCTATCCCTTCAGTGGCGATCGGATATTTTGCATTCGACCCCCTGCTGCATAGCGGGTATTTCGGCGAGGCGATTTTCGTCATCGAAAAGAACATTGAAGTGGAAATCGCCGGAATCGTGCATCACGAGTCGATCGAGCATCCCTATGAAATGGCGATACATGCCTTCGGGACTTGGCCGTTCTGGCTGGCGTTTGCCGGCGTGGTGCTGGCCGCAGTTTTCTACCTGAAGCGGCCGGACATTCCCGCTACGATCCAGAAGCGCTTCCAGTTCCTCTACACCCTGCTGGACAACAAGTACTACTTCGACCGCTTCAACGACTGGTTCTTCGCCGGCGGTGCTCGCGGAACGAGCCGGCTGCTGTGGAAGTTCGGCGATGTGAAACTGATCGACGGGATGATGGTTAACGGTTCGGCGAAGCTGGTGGGAGTCTTCTCGGGGGTGCTGCGCCATCTTCAGTCCGGTTACATCTATCACTACGCATTCGCCATGATCATAGGCGTGTTCGTGTTGCTGAGTGTCAGGGACCTGATTTAAACGTGCGGTCGGACAATCGCCCGACATGAGGAGCGGCGCCGGGGTGATCCCCGGCCTACACATTAAAGGAATGAAAGCATGATTCTTGGATTACCCATAATTAGCGTCGCGATCTGGCTGCCGATCATTTTCGGTATTCTGGTGTTGTCGACAGGCAATGACAAAAATGCACCGCTGGCGCGCATCATTGCCCTGGTCGGCTCGGTGCTGGGCTTTCTGGTGACGATCCCGCTGTACACCGGATTTGTCAGCGAATCCTCGGAAATGCAGTTTGTCGAATATCACAACTGGATTGCACGCTTCAACATTCACTATCATCTGGGTGTCGATGGCATCTCGGTGCTGTTCATCCTGCTCACCGCATTCTTTACCCCCATCGTCGTGCTGGCCGGCTGGAAGGTGATAGAGAAGCGTGTCGCCCAGTACATGGCGGCCTTCCTGATCATGTCCGGCATCATGGTCGGCGTGTTCGCCGCGCTGGATGCAGTCCTGTTCTATGTGTTCTGGGAAGCCATGCTGATCCCGATGTTCCTGATCATCGGCGTGTGGGGCGGCCAGAACCGCGTGTATGCGGCAGTCAAGTTTTTCCTGTATACGCTGCTCGGTTCGCTGTTGATGCTGATAGCATTGATCTATCTCTACAATCAGAGCGGCGGCAGCTTCTCGATCTTGGACTTCCACCAGGTCCTGATTCCGATGAATGCACAGATACTGGTCTTCATCGCATTCTTCCTGGCCTTTGCGGTGAAGGTGCCGATGTTCCCGGTGCACACCTGGTTGCCGGATGCTCACGTCGAGGCGCCTACCGGCGGTTCGGTGATCCTGGCGGCGATCATGCTGAAGGTGGGCGCATATGGTTTCCTGCGTTTCTCGATGCCGATCGTGCCCGACGCCAGCAACAAACTGGCGGGCGTGATGATTGCACTGTCGCTGATCGCGGTGGTGTACATCGGTCTGGTCGCGCTGATGCAGACCGACATGAAGAAGCTGGTCGCCTATTCGTCGATTTCGCACATGGGTTTTGTCACCATGGGGTTCTTCATTTTTAACGCTTACGGCATGGAAGGTGCATTGCTGCAGATGATCTCGCACGGCTTCATTTCCGGTGCGCTGTTCCTGTGCATCGGCGTGCTGTACGACCGCATGCACACGCGCAACATCGCCGATTATGGCGGTGTGGTCCACACCATGCCGGTATTCGCCGCGTTCTTCATGCTGTTTGCGATGGCGAACAGCGGACTGCCGGGAACCAGCGGCTTTGTCGGTGAGTTCATGGTGATACTGGGCGCGGTCAAGGTGAATTTTTGGTATGCCTTTGCTGCCGCGACGACACTGAGTTTCGGCGCCGCCTATACCCTGTGGATGTACAAGCGGGTGATTTTTGGCGCAGTGGCGAATTCGCATGTGGCTGAGCTGACAGATTTGACGTTGCGTGAAAAGGCCATTTTTGCGCTCCTGGCGTTCACTGTGCTGGGCATGGGATTGTATCCCCTGCCGTTTGCAGAAATCATGCATGCCTCCGTGAACGATTTGCTGGTGCACGTGGCACGTTCAAAACTGCCTCTATAGGCAGCCGACTTTTAGAAGAAGGTTAATATGGATCTGATGACTAACTTGATGCCGGCCAGTGCGGAAATTTTCCTGCTGGTCATGGCTTGTGTGATTCTCATTGCCGGCTTGCTGATCAGGCAGAACAACAACTCTGTCACATATATGCTGACATTGGCCACCCTGATCGGCTGCATGTTTGTCACCGTGGGCACGCATGTGGAAGGCGTGGCCTATGCGTTCCACAACATGTTTGTGGACGATCTGATGGCGGACGTGCTCAAACTGCTGATCTATCTGGCGGTCGCAATGATGCTGGTGTATTCGCGGCAGTACCTCGTCGTACGCGGCCTGTTCAGCGGAGAGTTCCTGGTGCTGACCCTGTTTGCAACGTTGGGCATGATGGTGATGGTATCCGCCAGCCACTTCCTGACGCTGTACCTCGGGCTCGAACTGCTGTCGTTGAGTCTCTACGCGATGGTTGCGCTGCAGCGCGATTCCGCGCAGTCCACCGAAGCGGCAATGAAATACTTCATCCTAGGTGCGTTGGCGTCCGGCCTGCTGCTGTATGGGATGTCCATGCTGTATGGCGCGACCGGCACGCTGGAATTGAACGCGGTATCGGATGCGATTGCGCAGGGCGTGCAGAACCAGCCACTGCTGACCTTCGGTCTGGTGTTCATCGTCTCCGGGCTAGCGTTCAAACTAGGCGTGGTTCCCTTCCACATGTGGGTGCCAGACGTCTACCACGGTGCCCCGACGCCCATGACCATGTTGATCGGCTCCGCGCCGAAACTGGCCGCCTTCGCCTTCGTTGTGCGCATCCTCGTCGAAGGGATGCAATCTCTGGCGGAACACTGGACGGTCATGCTGATCCTGCTTGCTGTGGCTTCGATGGCGATCGGTAACATCACCGCGATTGCACAGACCAACCTCAAGCGCATGTTTGCCTACTCGACCATCGCACACATGGGCTTCATGCTGCTCGGACTCCTGAGCGGCAACATCGAAGGCTACGGTTCGGCGATGTTCTATGCCGTCGTGTACGTGCTGATGTCACTGGGCGCCTTCGGCATGATCCTGCTGTTGTCGCGCGAGGGATTCGAGGCGGACAACCTGAGCGACTTCAAGGGACTCGCCCAGCGCAGCCCCTGGCTCGCATTCATGATGCTGCTGCTGATGTTCTCGATGGCCGGCGTGCCGCCCACGGTCGGCTTCTACGCGAAGTTCGCGGTACTCAATTCCGTGGTGCAGGCGGGTCACGTCTGGCTGGCGATCGTTGCCGTGATGCTCTCGCTGATCGGTGCGTTCTATTACTTGCGCATCGTCAAACTGATGTATTTCGATGCGCCGGAAAGTCATGCGCCGGTTGTTCTGGGGCAGGACACCGCGATGCTCATCAGTGTCAATGGTCTGGCCGTGCTGGTGCTCGGTTTGTTGCCCGGCGCACTGATGTCCGTATGCGCGGTTTCGGTGCAGCACTCGCTATTGCTGCACTAGCTGATATCCTTTCCGCAGTGGCTGTTTGACTGCGGCATGCCGGTTTCGGCCGCTATTTAGCCCTTCGCGATTCATCGGCGATGGACGCGCAGCGTGCACGGGAACTGTTTGCACGATTTTGAGAGCGGGCCGTTTTACGGTATCATCGCGCCCCATGACCAAGTACATATTCATTACCGGCGGCGTTGTTTCTTCCCTTGGGAAGGGCATCGCCGCCGCTTCGCTTGCGGCCATCCTTGAATCGCGCGGACTCAAGGTGACGATGCTCAAGCTCGATCCCTATATCAACGTCGATCCGGGCACGATGAGCCCGTTCCAGCACGGCGAGGTTTTCGTCACCGAGGACGGCGCCGAGACCGATCTGGATCTGGGGCACTACGAGCGCTTCATCTCTGCCAAGATGCGCAAGGCCAACAACTTCACCACCGGCCAGATCTACGATAGCGTGATCCGCAAGGAACGGCGCGGAGAATACTTGGGCAAGACGGTGCAGGTGATCCCCCACATTACCAATGAGATACAGGCCTTCGTCGAGCGCGGCGCGGCGGCGTCGCACGACGGTCAGGCGGATGTGGCCATCGTCGAGATCGGCGGCACGGTGGGCGACATCGAGTCGCTGCCGTTCCTTGAAGCCGCGCGACAGATGGGGCTGCGCCTGAGCCGCAACCAGGTGGCCTATGTGCATCTGACGCTGGTTCCCTGGATCGCCACCGCGGGTGAGTTGAAGACCAAGCCGACCCAGCACAGCGTGCAGAAGCTGCGCGAGATCGGCATTTTCCCGACCGCGCTGCTGTGCCGCGCCGATAGGCCGATTCCCGATGACGAGCGCGCGAAGATATCGCTGTTCGCCAACGTGCGCGAAGAGGGCGTGATCTCGATGTGGGACGTGGACAGCATCTACAAGATTCCCCAGGTACTGAACGATCAGGGGCTGGATCGGATCATCTGCGAGGAACTGGCGATACAGGCGCCGCCCGCCGACCTGTCGGTGTGGAAGAAATTGGTCAGCGCCCAGGAAAACCCCAGGCACCAGATCACGATCGGCATGGTCGGCAAGTACGTCGATCTGACCGAATCCTACAAGTCGCTGATCGAGGCGCTGCGCCACGCGGGTATCCACACCTCGACCAGGGTGAACATCGAATACATTGATTCCGAAGATATAGAGACCAGCGGGATCCAGAGCCTGAAGCACTTCGACGCGATACTGGTGCCGGGCGGTTTCGGCAAGCGCGGTACCGAAGGCAAGATTGCCGCGATCCGCTATGCGCGAGAGAACAAGGTGCCCTACCTCGGCATCTGCCTGGGCATGCAACTGGCCGTGATCGAGTATGCGCGCCATGTGGCCGGCATGACTGACGCGAACAGCACCGAGTTTGACCTGGAATCCGAGCATCCGGTGGTTGCGCTGATCACCGAATGGCTGGATCGCGATGGCAAGGTGGCCAAGCGCAGCGCCGATTCCGACCTGGGCGGCACGATGCGGCTGGGTTCGCAGCGCTGCCCGATCAAGCCGGGAACGCTGGCGCAACGCATCTACGGCGACGAGGTGAACGAGCGCCACCGCCACCGCTATGAGGTGAACAACCACTACGTGCCCGCGCTGGAAAAGGCTGGTATGGTCATCTCGGCACGCACGCCTACCGAGGATCTGCCCGAAATGATGGAGCTGCCGCAGTCCGTGCACCCGTGGTTCGTCGGCGTCCAGTTCCATCCTGAATTCACTTCCACCCCGCGAGCCGGTCACCCGCTGTTCCGGGCCTACGTCGAGGCCGCATTACAGCAGCAACTCATGAATTCCAAGGAAAGGGCGGCAGCATGAAACTCTGTGGCTTTGATGTTGGCCTGAACCGGCCGTTGTTCCTGATCGCCGGACCGTGCGTGATCGAGTCCGAGCAGATGGCGATGGATACCGCCGGACAACTGAAGGAAATCTGCAGCGAGTTGAACCTGAACTTCATCTACAAGTCATCCTACGATAAGGCCAACCGCAGTTCCGGCAAGTCGTTTCGCGGATTCGGTATCGATGCGGGGTTGAAGATACTCGGCGAAGTGAAGGCGAAGCTTGGCGTGCCGGTGCTGACCGACGTGCACAGCATCGACGAGATCGCGCCGGTCGCGGCGGTTGTGGACGTGTTGCAGACCCCGGCGTTTCTGTGTCGCCAGACCGATTTCATCCACGCGGTCGCCAAATGCGGCAAGCCGGTGAACATCAAGAAGGGGCAGTTCCTCTCGCCGTGGGACATGCAGAACGTGGTGGAAAAGGCGCGCGAGGCGAGCAACGCCGACAACATCATGGTGTGCGAGCGCGGCGCGTCGTTCGGCTACAACAACCTAGTGTCGGACATGCGCTCGCTGGCGGTGATGCGCAACACCGGGTGCCCGGTGGTGTTCGACGCGACTCATTCGGTGCAGCTGCCCGGCGGGCAGGGCACCGTCAGCGGCGGACAGCGCGAGTTTGTGCCTGTGCTGGCGCGTGCGGCGGTTGCGGCTGGCGTCTCCGGGCTGTTCATGGAGACGCATCCGAATCCGTCCAAGGCCTTGTCGGATGGGCCGAATGCATTCCCGCTCGGGCACCTGAAGGATCTGCTGAAAACCCTGATGGTGCTGGATGCGACCGTCAAGCAGCAAGGTTTGATCGAAGAAAAAGTTGATTTGAGAAACGTTTAAAAAGAAGGATAAGGAAGAGAATGAGCGCAATTGTAGATGTTATCGCCCGCGAGATACTGGATTCACGCGGCAACCCAACCGTAGAGGCGGACGTACTGCTGGAATCCGGCGTGATGGGTCGTGCCGCCGTGCCATCAGGTGCTTCTACCGGCGAGAAGGAGGCGATCGAGCTGCGTGATGGCGACAAGAAGCGCTATCTGGGCAAGGGCGTGCTGAAGGCTGTCGAGAACGTGAACACCGAGATCGCTGAAGCGATCATCGGCCTGGATGCAGCCGAGCAGGCTTTCATTGACCAAACCATGATCGAGCTGGACGGGACAGACAGCAAATCGCGTCTGGGTGCGAATGCGATCTTGGCGGTGTCGATGGCGGTGGCGCGTGCCGCTGCCGAAGAGAGCGGGCTGCCGCTGTACCGCTACCTCGGGGGCGCAGCCCGCATGGAGATGCCGGTGCCGATGATGAACATCATCAACGGCGGCGCGCATGCAACCGGCGGTGCCGACATTCAGGAATTCATGGTCATTCCGGTCGGCGCACCGAGCTTCCGCGAAGCGCTACGCTATGGCGCGGAAGTATTCCATGCGCTCAAGGCGATCCTGCATCATCGCGGCCTGACCACCACAGTCGGCGACGAGGGCGGTTTTGCGCCGGCCCTGGGGTCCAACGAGGCTGCGCTGAAGGTCATCGTCGAAGCCATCGAGGCCGCCGGATATGTGCCGGGGACGGATGTGGCGATCGGCATCGACGCCGCCGCTTCGGAATTCTACAAGGACGGCAAGTACCACCTGAAGGCTGACGGCCTGACGCTGACTTCCGCGCAGATCATCGACATGTATGCCTCCTGGGCGGACAAGTATCCGGTCATCACGCTGGAAGACGGAATGAGCGAACACGACTGGGACGGCTGGAAAGCGTTGACCGACCGCCTGGGCAAGAAGATCCAGCTGGTCGGCGACGATGTGTTCGTGACCAACACCAAAATCCTGAAAGAGGGCATCAAGCGCGGCATCGCCAACTCTATCCTGATCAAGGTCAATCAGATCGGCACGCTCACCGAGACCTTCGCGGCGATCGAGATGGCCAAGCGCGCCGGCTACACTGCCGTGATCTCGCACCGTTCGGGCGAGACCGAGGACAGCACCATCGCCGACATCGCGGTTGCGACCAATGCGCTTCAGATCAAGACCGGTTCGCTGTCGCGCTCCGACCGCATGGCGAAGTACAATCAGCTGCTGCGCATCGAGGAAGACCTGGGCGACTCGGCCAGCTATCCGGGGCGCGATGCGTATTATCAGCTAGGGTAATGCGTGCGGTAACACTGATACTGACTGCCCTGCTGCTGTTGTTGCAGTACCCGCTCTGGCTGGGCAAGGGCAGTTGGTTGAAAGTGTGGGACCATAACCGACAGCTTGAGGCGCAGCGCGAAATCAACCGTCAGGCGCAGGCGCGCAATGAGGCGATGTATGCCGAGGTGCGCGACCTGAAGCAGGGCACGGCAGCGATCGAGGAGCGCGCGCGCAGCGAGCTGGGCATGGTCAAGCGCGGCGAAGTGTTTTACCAGATCGTGGAAAACAATCCGTCACAGGCTACACCTACACTGCAGCCGAATGGCGCGCAGACAGTAATACCGGGCAAACGCTGATTCCAGCCATTCCACAATGCCCATAATCTCTCCCCAGCAGGCGCTGCATGAAGTGTTCGGCTATGCATCCTTTCGCGGTGCGCAGCTGGCCATCGTCGAGCATGTCGTCGCGGGCGGCGATGCGCTGGTGCTGATGCCCACGGGCGGCGGCAAGTCGCTGTGTTACCAGCTTCCCGCGTTGCTGCGCCCCGGTGTCGCTATCGTCGTGTCGCCGCTGATCGCATTGATGCAGGACCAGGTGGAGGCGTTGAAACAGCTCGGGGTCGCCGCCGCCTATCTCAACTCCAGCCTTGAGGCCGACGCGGCGCGCGAGGTGACGCAGAAGCTGCTTCGCGGCGAACTGAAGCTGCTGTATGTCGCGCCGGAGCGGCTGATGACCGAGGGTTTCCTGAACCTGCTGCAGCGTCTGCAGCAGGATAATCGCATCGCGCTGTTCGCGATCGACGAGGCGCATTGCGTGTCGCAGTGGGGGCACGACTTCCGTCCCGAATACCGCCAGTTGACCGTGCTGCACGAGCGATTTCCCTCGGTGCCGCGCATCGCGCTGACTGCCACCGCCGATGCGCCGACTCGACGTGAGATCGTCGAGCGGCTGGCGCTGGAAGATGCGCGACAGTTCATCTCGAGCTTCGACCGCCCCAACATCCGCTACCGCGTCGCGCTCAAGGACAACGCACGCCAGCAGTTGCTGGCCTTCCTCGAGACCGAGCACCCGAGCGACGCCGGTATCGTCTATTGCCTGTCGCGCAAGAAGGTCGAGGAGACCGCCGCGTGGCTGAAAGAGCAGGGGTGGGACGCGTTGCCGTACCACGCCGGGTTGGACGTTGCGACGCGAAATGCCAACCAGCAGCGCTTCCTGCGCGAGGAGGGCGTCATCATGGTCGCCACGGTCGCATTCGGCATGGGAATAGACAAGCCCAACGTGCGCTTTGTGGCCCACCTCGACCTACCCAAGAGCATGGAGGGATATTACCAGGAGACCGGTCGTGCCGGGCGCGACGGCCTGCCGGCGAACGCGTGGATGGCCTACGGCCTGGGTGATGTGGTGTCCATGCGCCAGATGCTGCTGTCGGGCGACGCGCACGATGAGCGCAAGCGCGTCGAGCTGCGGAAGCTCGATGCGCTGCTGGGCTACTGCGAATCCACCGCCTGCCGCCACCAGACGATCCTGCGCTACTTCGGCGAGGCCCATCCGGGAGACTGCGGCCAATGTGACAACTGCCTGGAACCGGTGGATACCTGGGACGCCACGCAGGCCGCGCAGATGGCGTTGTCATGCGTGTACCGTACCGGCCAGCGTTTCGGCGTCGTGCACCTGATCGACGTGCTGCTCGGCAGGGAAACGCACAAGGTCGAGCAGTTCGGTCACCGGCAGCTTTCCACCTTCGGCATCGGCAATTCGCTGACGCCGCAACAATGGAGCAGCGTCTATCGCCAGCTCGCCGCCGCCGGCTTGATCAGCGTGGACATGGAAGCTTATGGCGGACTGAAACTCACCGAGGCCGCCCGGCCGGTGCTGCGCGGCGAGCAGGAAGTGTGGCTGCGCCGCGATGCCGAACCGGTCAAGCGCATGCCCCGCCGTACCGGGCGCACCGCAAAATCGCACGAACCGTTTGCCGGTGCGGGCGACGATCCGTTATGGATCGCGCTCAAGTCCAAACGCATGGAGCTTGCCCAGGAACAGGGCGTGCCGCCGTACGTCATCTTCCACGACAGCACGCTGGTGGAAATCCTCAATCAGCGGCCCCAATCACTGGATGAGATGGGACGGATCAGCGGCGTGGGTCAGGCTAAGCTGGCGAAGTATGGTGATGCATTCCTGCAGGTGGTGGAAGATATGGCAAACGGCAATTGAGGAAGCATGGGTCTTCGAGATTGATGCAATCCGGCACTTGAGGCAAGATGCGCAGAATTTTGAATAACCAACAAACAGAGAGCAGATATGGGCGCACAGTGGAAAGCCAGGCATAAAGAAATTGCTGCGAATGCCAAGGGCAAGATATTCGGCAAGTTGTCCAAGGAGATCATGGTCGCCGCAAAAGGCGGCGCGGACCCGGAGCTGAATTCGCGTCTGCGTCTGGTAGTCGAGCAGGCCAAGAAGGCCTCGATGCCCAAGGACACGCTGGAGCGCGCGATCAAGAAGGGCGCGGGCCTGCTAGACGGCGGGGCAAACCTCGAGCGACTGATCTACGAGGGCTTCGCACCGCACAAGGTTCCGGTGATCGTCGAATGCCTAACCGACAACGTCAACCGCACCTATCCCAACATCCGCGTGCTGTTCCGCAAGGGCCAGCTCGGGGCCAGCGGTTCCGTCTCGTGGGATTTCGACCATGTGGGCCTGATCGAGGCGACGCCGGACTCCAACGGGGCAGATGCCGAGATCGCCGCGATCGAGGCGGGCGCCCAGGACTTCGAACCTGCCGAAGAAGGTGCGACACTGTTCATCACCGACACCACCGATCTCGATGCGGTGTGCAAGGCGCTGCCCGCACAGGGGTTTACCGTCACCTCCGCGCAGCTGGGCTACCGCGCGAAAAACCCGGTCACGCTGGGCGATGCGGAGCGCGAGGAGGTGGAGGCGTTCCTCGAAGCGATCGATGCCGACGACGACGTGCAGAATGTCTATGTTGGGCTGGCCTAGGACGGCAAGGCATGGCTTATGACAGGAACAAACACCGGGTATTCCTCGGCTGGCTGTACGTGGGGATGGCGATGCTGCTGGCGGTCTTCCTGGTGTTTACCTGGAAGAAGGTCTTCGGTGCCGTAGCCGCTACCCATGCCCAGGAGATCATCCGGTATACGCTGGCCATCGCCACCCTGTATTTCACGGTGGGGCTGACCCTGCTGCTCGACTACCGGCATGCGGCATGGATCTGTTTGCCGTTTTCGATCGTGATGCTGGTTTCCTTTCCCGTCGGCACCCTGCTCGGCGGATACTACCTGTGGTATTTCTGGAAATTCGTCTACCGGCAACAGTCAGCCTGACGCAGGCTGGATTACATGCTGCGGAGGACTACAGCCACCCGCCCCGATAAATACCGGAAAGCCTGTATCGGCACGTGATAGCGCCAGCGGGAGAATGGCATTCCTCCTGGAGGCAAGCCATGACCCAGCCATTTCCCAGCGGAAACCCCGCTTCTGCCCCTACCGCGAACGCGTTTCGACGCATCTTCTGCCCCTCGGTCGCCTGCGCAGCAGTCGCCGCATTGCTGATTGCGACGCCGGCCGCCTCCGCGGAAGACGAGGTCATGGCCGACCAGGTGGTCGGTGCGATCGAGGCGGTGTTCGGGGTCATGCCGGGCGAGCGCCGCAACCATACCAAGGGCACCTGCGCGGCCGGCGAGTTCGTCGGCATCCCCAGGTCGGCTGCGGCCTACTCGCGATCGGCACTATTCTCGGGCCGACCAGTGCCCGTGGTGGCGCGTTTCTCGCTGGCGGGCGGCAATCCCGGGGCGCCGGATACCGCGAAGAGCCCGCGCGGTATGGCCCTTGAGTTCAGGCTGCCACGTGATGAGGTGCAGCACATGACGATGCTGAACACGCCGATTTTCGGTGCGGCGCAGCCGCGTACTTTCCTCGACCTGATGGTCGCGATGAAGCCGGACCCCGTTACCGGCAAGCCCGACCAGGAAAAGATCAGAGCATTCAAGGCCAGTCATCCGGACAACTTGGCCCAGGCGGATTTCCTGGAGCGCAACAATCCGCCATCGAGCTATGCCAACAGCAGCTATTTCGGAATCCACACCTTCAGGTTCATCAATCGTGCCAACCGGATCACGCTGGTGCGCTGGCGCTTCGTCCCGCAGGACGGCGAGAAACGGCTGACCGATGCCGAACGACAGACCCTGCCGAAGGACTTTCTCGAACAGAAACTGATCGCGCGGGCGAAGCAGGGGCCGCTACGCTGGGACATGGTGATCTCGCTGGGCCAGCCCGGCGACCCGGAGGACGACCCGACACTGGAGTGGCCGGCTGACCGCAAGCAGGTAAAGGTCGGGATGCTTACGCTCACCTCGGCGATGCCGCAGCGGGGGGGCGCATGCGGGCAGATCAACTTCGACCCGCTGGTAATGAGCGACGGCATCGCACCGACGAACGACCCGGTGCTGCTGTTCCGCTCGCCAGCATATGCGATTTCATTCGCCAAGAGGATCAGCGGAATGTAGCGAAATATTTCCAGTCGGGAGCGAGCATGTCAGACCCACGAGCGGACAACAATCGCAAGGAGCGTGCGGCGACAGACCGGATGCAAATGTCCCATGCAGCCGATCTGGTCAACAAGGAACTGGTGCTGGCATGGCTGTGGTGGTCGCTTGCCTGGCTGACCATCTTCCCGCTGGTCGGCCTGCTCGTCTCAATCAAGTTCCACTATCCCGATTTCCTCGGCGAGACTTCCTGGCTGACATTCGGTCGTCTGCGCCCGGTCCATGTAAACGGCGTCATCTTCGGTGCTTTCTCCACGCCGGTGCTTGGCTTGCTGTACTACCTTGTGCCGCGCCTGTGCGGACGGCGCATGGCGAAGGAGGCGTGGGGCTGGTGGCTGCTGTGGGGCTGGAATACCTTTCTGATCGCCGGTTCGCTTTCGCTGCTGCTGGGCTACAACTCCGGTGTTGAGGCAGGCGAGTTCAAGTGGCCGCTCAATATCCTGCGCTGGGTGGTCCTGACTGTCATCGGCGGGCAAGTGCTGGCGACGGTATTGCAGCGCAAGGAGCCGGGCTTCTATGTGGCACTGTGGTACCTGCTCGCCGCGCTGGTGTGGACGGCGATGAACCTGATTCTCGGCAACGTTGTCCTGCCCTACGTGCCGATGTCGGGCATCAGTAATGCCGCCCTGCACGGGCTCTATATCCATTACGTGGTCGGCCTGTGGATCACACCCGCCGGCCTGGCGCTGATGTACTATTTCCTGCCGCTGGCCGTGAAGGCTCCGCTGTACAGTCACCGCCTGTCGCTGCTCGGCTTCTGGACGCTCGCGCTGTTCTATCCCTTCGTCGGCACGCACCACTACCTGTTCAGCCCGATTCCCTACCACACCCAGACCATCGCCATCGTAACCAGCATGCTGCTGATCATCCCGGTGTGGGTCGTCATCACCAACCTGTTCGGCACCGCCAAGGGACGCTGGGGCGAGGTCATTGGCGGGCAGGACGCCGACAGCTATGCCGCAAAATTCATATTGCTGGCGACGTTCTTCTACTTGGTTGGCTGCTTCCAGGGATCGACCGAAGCGCTGCGCCGGGTGCAGGAGCTCACCCACTTCACCGACTTCGTGATCTCGCATTCGCATTTCACGGTATTCGCCACCTTCGTGCTAGCCGCGGTGGGCAGCATGTATTACGTATGGCCGCGCATCACCGGTCGCCAGCTGTGGAGCACAAAGCTGGCAAGTTGGCACGTATGGCTGACCATAGCCGGCACCACGATCATGCTGATCGGGCTGGCGGCGCAGGGTTTCGTCCAGGGCAGCATGCTCGAATACGGCGCGAATTTCGTCGATTCGGTGGTTGAGATGAAACCGTGGTGGTTTACGCGCACGCTGGCAGGAGCCAGCATGGACGCAGGGCTGATGCTGATGGCGATCAATCTGGTGATGACCGTGCGCGAAGGCGTGCCGTTCGAGATCATCGCTGACAGCACGCTGCTTGCTGTCAGTGAGGCTAGGCCTGCCGCCCTGGGGGCAACATGGTTTAGCCGCCCGTCCGGTGTGTTCATCATCGCCGGCATTGTTCTTTTCTTTGTCGCGGTCGTCATTCAGGGCATCCTGCCTTCGATCATTCCGCAGACCTACGATCCCACCGTCATTTCCGCCAGCAGCGGCCAGACCATTCAGGTCGCCGGGTATACCCCGCAGGAGCAACGCGGCAGGCGGATCTACATCCGCGAAGGCTGCTGGTACTGCCACTCGCAGTACGTGCGTCCGGTGACCGGAGAAAACCTGCGCTGGGGGCCGGTCTCGCAGGCTGGCGAATACGTGTACGACCAGCCACAGCTGCTCAGCACGCGGCGCATCGGCCCCGACCTGCTGCGGGTCGGCGGAAAATACGGCGACAGCTGGCATGCGGCGCACCACTGGAACCCGCGCGAAGTTGTCCCGGACTCGGTGATGCCGCGTTTCCCGTGGCTGTTCAAGGATGCTGAGGGGAACAAGCCACCCGAGTTCAACGAGGACGGGCTGGCGCTGGTCGCCTATTTGCAGAGGCTCGGCACCTCGATCGGCGACTGGCGCGAGACGTTTGTCCCGACGCGCCTGGGCAGCGGCGCTGCGTTGCGGCCCGGCGGCGTGGACAAGGCGCGTGAACTGGTGCCGCGCGGGAGGCAGGTGTATCTGCGCCGCTGTGTTGGCTGTCACGGCGAGAGGGGTGATGGACGCGGCCCGTCCGCACGTTTCCTGAATCCGAAACCGCGCGACTTTACTTCCGGGATTTTCAAATTCCGCTCCACTGCCGGCGACGCGAATTCGCTGCCCTCGGATGAAGACCTGTTCATCACCGTCAGCCACGGTTTGTGGGGCACCGCAATGCCGCCATGGTATGACATCTCCGTGCAGGAACGGCTTGCGGTAATCCAGTACATCAAGACCTTCTCTCCGCGCTGGCGGACCGAACAGCCCGCCGAGGCAATACCGCTCGGCGCCGAACTGCCGGTGACGATGGAATCCATCGCGCTTGGCAAGCAGCAGTTCGACACCGTCTGTGCCGCCTGCCACGGCGCCGGCGGGCTCGGCGACGGTGTGCCTGCCGGCACTTTCACCGACGCGTGGGGTGATCCGGTCAACCCGGCCAACCTCATCTTGCCGGCCGGCGCGCCGGGTGGTGTGAAATTGGGCCACGACGGCCGCCACCTCTACAAGACCATCATGACAGGTGTCGGCGGTACGCCGATGCCCGCGTTTTCGGACACGTTCAGCGCGGAGCAGGCATGGGACATCGTCCATTACGTGCAATCGCTGCGGGTGGACGAGCATGTCGCTTCGCTGAAGCAGGCGGGATTGACCGAGCCGGAACAGGCCGCGCGCTTCTGCACTTCGAGCGTGCCGTGGCTGCTTGCCGCCTGCGACAACATCGTGCTGCCCATTCTGGATTTCTGCTCGGTGGGCGGCCCGCTGGAGAAGCGCGCAAGGAACGTTCAGATACAGCTGTCCGAAACACGCGGAAAGCTCTGGGCCGCCTTGTCCGAAGCGGCGGACCGTCAGCGGATCGATCCGCAAGTGCTGCAGGTCGATCGGCCGGCACCCTTGATCAATGCCGTCACCACCGACAAGGAAAAATTGCCATGACTGCACCTGACAGCGACAAAAACGGGACCGGCAGCGTGGCCAAGCCCGGGCAAGCGCCGGAACAAGCTGTATATCTCTATGAGAGTGCGGAGATACTGGAGCGCAGCGGGACCGTTCCTATCTGGTTGTGGATCGTCGCGGCCTTATTGCTGGCATGGGGTGCCTACTATCTCGTCGCTTATTGGAGCGCGCCGGTGGCACCGGGCTGACCGGTGAGCCGTGAGTTGCACTTCCCTCATGACAGGGTTTATCGAATTCAGCAGGAGGCTCTCGATGAAAACCGCACACCATCCAGGCGCAGCAATTCTGGTCACCGCGATGCTGCTGCTTGCCGCATGCGGACAGCAGGACGGCAAACAGCAGGCGGCTCCGGGCGGCGCGATGCCGCCGCCCGAGGTGGATGTGGTGACAGTCACGAAAGGGGCGGTGCTGTTGACCCAGGACCTTCCCGGCCGGCTGGAGGCGTACCGCACGGCGCAGGTGCGCGCGCGGGTGGAGGGCATCATCGAGAAGCGCCTGTTCACTGAGGGCAGCGACGTCAAGGCCGGCGACATGCTGTACCGCATTGACGCGCGTAGTTACAGGGCCGCCTATGATTCCGCGAAGGCAGACCGGGACGTCGCGCAGTTGACGATTGCGCGCTACGAGCCGCTGCTCGCGGCCCATGCGGTCAGCCAGCAGGATTACGACTTGGCCACGGCCAGGCTCAAGCAAGCCGAAGCCGCGCTGTCTCGCGCGCAGCTGGACATGGAGAACACCCGCGTCCCCGCGCCGATCTCGGGGCACATCGGCCGCGCCCAGGTGACCGAGGGGGCGCTGGTCGGGCACGGCGATGCGACCCTGCTCGCCACGATCGAGCAGGTCGATCCCATCTATGCCAACTTCACTCAGGCGGGCGCCGACGTGTTCCGCCTGCAGCAGGCGTTCCAGTCCGGCGAGCTCAAGCGCACCGGCATGGACAGGGTGGAACTGGTGCTGGAGGGCGGCAGCGTCTACCCGCGGCCGGGACGGCTGCTGTTCACCAACCTGGCAGTCGATCCGGGCACCGGCAGCGTGTCGCTGCGCGCGCTGTTTCCCAATCCGGACGATGCGCTGCTGCCCGGCATGTTCGTGCGCATCCGCTTCCCGCAGGCCAGCGCCGAAAACAGCATCAAGGTGCCTCAACGCGCGGTGCAGACCGGGGCGCAGGGCATGTTCGTGATGGTGGTGGACAAGGCGGGCGTGGTCGCCCCGCGCCCGGTCAAGACCGGCGGCATGTCGGGCGGCGACTTCATCATCACCGAGGGCCTGAGCCCCGGCGAGCAGGTGATCGTCAACGGCCTGCACAAGGCGCGCCCCGGTGCGACGGTGAAGCCGGTGGCGTGGAACGAAACGGGTACCGCACCGGGAAGTATTCCTGCGCCGGTTGCGCCGGCGGCTAGCACGAAGAAATAGGGGAGCGACATGCTGCCCAGATTCTTCATCGACCGCCCGATCTTCGCCTGGGTCATCGCGCTCATCATCCTGCTGGGGGGGGGGCTCGCGCTGCGCAACCTGCCGGTCGCCTCCTATCCTGCGGTGGCCCCGCCCGCGCTGTCCATCACGCTGTTCTATCCGGGCGCCTCGGCGCAGGTGGTCGAGGAGACCGCCGTCGCGCTGGTCGAGCAGGAGCTCAACGGCATCGAGCATCTGCAGTACTTGGAGTCGTCCTCCGAGCTGGGTGTCGGCAACATCACGCTGACCTTCGAGGCGGGCACCGACCTGGACGTCGCCTCGGTCGAGACGCAGAACCGTGTCAAGCGCGCCGAGGCGCGCCTGCCTGAGGAGGTGCGCCGGGTGGGTGTCACCGTGACGAAATCGGCGCGCAACTTCCTGATGATCGTGGCTCTGGTCTCGCCGGACAAGAGTTTCGACAACGTGGCCCTGGGCAGCTACGCGTCGGCCAATGTGCTGGAGAGTATCCGCCGCGTGCCGGGCGTGGGCGAGGCCCTGTTGTTCGGCACCGAGTACTCAATGCGCCTGTGGCTGAAGCCGGAGAAGCTGCAGGCCTACAACCTCGCCCCCGGCGATATCACCCGCGCGGTCCGCGCGCAG
>DASWTZ010000074.1:0-2164 GCA_036401875.1 Gallionella sp. | reverse complement strand
CTGATCTACAACCGGCTGACCGATTTCGACCTGCAACGCTATCCGGACATCCGCGCAGCCTGGGAAAACAGCCGGCTGGTGCTGACGCCGGGCCCGGCGCACTACCTGCGCTACGCGGACAAGCACAGGCTGGTGCAGTTTTGCGATGCAGCGTGGCTACGTTCCCGGGGGGTGTCGCAGGTCGGCATCGACGCGCTTGCCCTGGGTGTTCCGCAGACCCGTCTGGTGCGCGCGGAGGATGCCGCGCAGTGGTGGGCGGAGCGCAAGCAGTGGTTCTTCAAGCCGGTGAGCGGCTACGGCAGCAAGGGCGCATATCGCGGCGACAAGCTGACCAAACGCGTGTTCGAGGAGATCATGCAGACGGACTATATTGCGCAGCGGCTGGCGCTGCCGGGCGAGCGCATGGCGCCTGTTGCAGACGCTGATCCGCAGCTGCTCAAGTACGATGTGCGCTGCTACGTGTATGCCGGCAAGGTGCAGCTGGTCGCCGCGCGGCTATACCAGGGGCAGACCACCAATTTTCGCACGCCAGGCGGCGGTTTTTCCATCGTGCGCGTGCTGGAGTAGAATCGGTCCATGTTGATCTATTCATTCATCGCGGTCGGGACCGGCGCGGCATTCGGCGCGTGGCTGCGCTGGGGCTTGGGGCTGTTGCTTAATCCTGCGCTGCCCGGTTTGCCGCTGGGGACGCTGTCCGCCAATCTTGCCGGCGGCTATCTGGTCGGCGTCGCTGTGGCCTTCTTTGCCCAGTATCCGGGACTGACGCCTGAATGGCGCCTGTTCATCATCACCGGCTTCCTCGGCGGGTTGACTACTTTCTCGACTTTTTCGGCCGAGACCGTCACGCTGTTGCTGCGCGGCCAGTATGGCTGGGGTTCGGCGGTGATCGTCACCCATCTGGGCGGATCGCTGCTGGCGACGGTGCTGGGAATCCAGACCTTCAAGTGGCTAAACAGCTAGGAGCATGACATGAACCTGCTTTCATTTTACGTCAGCGAAAAACAGCACCACGACGGCAAGCCGCTGTATGAGTGGTTGCTCGAAGAGGCACGGTCCATGGGCGTGCACGGCGGGTCGGCGTTCCGCGCAATCGCCGGTTTCGGGCGGCACGGCAGGCTGCACGAGGAGACCTTCTTCGAGCTGGCCGGCGAGCTGGCGGTGAAGGTTGAGTTCATCCTCGATGACCCGCTTGCCGGGCAGTTGCTGGACAAGTTGCGCGCACAGAAACTGGATGTGTTCTACGTGCGCCACGAGGTGATCTCGGGCGTTATCTGAATCAACTGACAGGAGGTTGCGATGAATAGTTTGCTGAGGACCATCATCGTTGTGCTGGGTGTGTTTCTGCCGTTTGCCGCCTTTGCCCATCCCGGACACACCGGGGTTGATGGTTTCCTGCACGAGTTTGCGTATCCGTTGGCGGGAGCGGGCATCGTGTTGTTGGGCTTTTATCTGTTTGCCGAGTAACGCCGGGAGGCTGAGATGCGCCTGACTGTGCTCGGGTGTTACGGCGGAATCGGCGGTGCGAGGCGCACCACGGCGCTGCTGTTCGAAGAGGACATCCAGCTCGATGTGGGCAGCGGGGTTGGCGACCTGACGTTGGAGCGGATGGCGAAGGTGAATGATGTCTTCCTGACTCATTCGCATCTGGATCACAGCGGTTTCCTGCCGCTGCTCGCCGATGCGGCCGGGTTCATGCGGCATGATCCGCTGAACGTTCATGCGCTGCCGGAGACCATCGCCGCGCTGAAGAACAACATGTTCAACGGCGTGCTGTGGCCCGACTACAGTGCGCTGCCCAGCCCCGATCACCCCTACATACGGTTCATCCCGCTGCCCTGCGGCGCGACGGTTCAGCTTGGCGAACGGCGCATCACGTCGCTGCCGGCCCGCCATGCCGTGCCGTGCGCGGGTTATTGCGTGGACAGCGGCGACGGCAGTTTCGTCTACAGCGGCGACACCACCGATTGCGAGGCGTTCTGGGCAGCGCTGAACAGCATCGATAACCTGCGCTACCTGATGATCGAGACGACCTTCCTCAACGAAGCCGGTGAGCTGGCGCGGGTGTCGGGACATCTTACCGCCGGGTCGCTGGCGCGTGGGCTGGCCCGGCTGCAGCGCCCGGTGCAGCTGTATATCGCGCACATGGAGCCTGGCAAGGAGGAGC